>CAZNOV010000015.1:0-14458 GCA_964574725.1 uncultured Nitrososphaera sp.
TCGGGGTTCAGGTCACCATCTCAAAGTTCATGTCAGAGTGCAATGCCAGAGGAATGAAGAGTGCCTCCAGAAGGGTCCTTTCGCTAGGCATCAGGCTCGCTCTTATTGTTAGCGCCTCGGTCGCGGTCGTGATAGCGCTCCTATCCGAATACATAGCGACAGAAGCATACGGTGACTCTTCTATGTCGACGGTTCTGATGCTATCGGTTCTAACCTTCCTGCCTTCGCAGACTGTGGTATCCGCGCTCATGGGCGCCTATCAGGGATCCCACAAGATGAAGTATGCGCTGCTTTCCGATTCTGTTTATCAGGTCATTAGGCTTGGCCTAGCAGTGTTCCTCGTCCTGGCGTCATTTTCAGCATTCGGGATTGTCATGTCGTTTGCGGTCGCTTCGGTTATTGCGTCTGTGCTCGGCTTTGTCTACTTTGTTCCTAGGCTATTCGACAGGCAAGTGTCTGCATATGATCATGCGAGCCCGCAAGACAAGAATGAAGTAAGAGGCCTGCGCCAGATTCTAAAGTTCTCTGGACATAACTACGCCGCTATTGGCATGAAGACGCTGACGGCACAGATAGGCGTGCTAATTGTTGGCACCCAGAACTTTGAGCTGGCCGCATTCTACGGCTTGTCGGTCTTGATTTCGAATCTTGTTGGAGGAATCCTGAATGCAGTTTCAAGGGCGTTGCTGCCGACCGCCAGCGAGGAATGGACGAGAGGAAACAAGATGGGATTGACTCAGACACTTGACACAGGCGTCAGACTCTCGATGTTGATCAGCGGGATCGGATTCCTGGTTCTATTTGTGCAGCCAGGCGCGGTTCTAGGCCTGATCTCTGAAGAGTATGTCGAAGCATCCTTTGCTTTGAGAATCCTCGTGGTTGCTTCCATGATCTATTCTCTTGGATTGATCCTTACTTCAATGTTAAATGCCGCAAACAGGGCCGCGGAGGTAGCCAAGATCGGTGTTGTTTCATCTGGCATAACAATCGTCCTAACATTCATTTTGACTCCCCTCTTTGACATCGAAGGCGCAGCAATAGCATTGCTGGCAGGATCAATTGCGGGACTTTACATGTCCATGTCTGGCTTGAAGGCGAAAGAAAACATCACGATTTCCGCCAGGGCCGCCCTGAAGCCGGCAATTGCGATGGTAATTGGAGCAGCTGTCGCTTTTGCCAGCGCTATGTTCATTCCAAACACAATCGTCTCGCTCGCGCTAGGGCTCCTGGTTTACGGAGCAATCTCGCTTGGATGGCGAGTAACTACAAGAAAGGAGATCAGGATGCTCGTCTCGATAATGCGCAAACAGAGGTCACCAGGCAATGAATAAGTCGTTCCTGAGCATTACGCCAGCGACAATGCAGTCGGCATTTCGCAACAATATATCTGTAATAATTCGAATAGCGGCACTTCTGGGAGCCGTCGGCATAATATACGGAAGCGATCTCACGGCAGTTTTCGCAAAGGCGCTGACCTTCAGCTCCGGAAACATCGCCAATTACGTCCTCGTAATTCCTATCCTGATACTGTTTGTGCTTCACAGAAAACGCAAAGTCATTCTGGTCACGGCTTCAATGCAGAACAGGCAGAATAATTCCCTTCGGCTAGATGACGTTCTTGGAGCCGCCGCATGCTCGCTCGCGGTAATTGTGTACATCATAGGGTCTACGACGCTCTATTCGCAGGAACTCCACCTGATTTCTCTGCCAGTATTTCTTGCGGGCGGAACCATGCTCCTGTTCAACATCATGACGCTGAGACACATTTTCATCGCCATCATCCTAGTGGCGTATCTTCAGCCCCCGCCGGCAGACCTGCTTGCCGAGCTGGCTGCAGACATGTCATGGTCATCGGCAGTACTGGTGCAGGCCATGCTCAGCTCCATTGGGCTTCCAATCAGCCTTGATGCCAGCTTTGGCGCACCGGCGCTGGTAATCGAGGATGCCAGCGGGGCAAAGATTCCATTCTACGTCGGCGAGCCCAGCTCTGGCACCTATTCCATCGTAGGACTATCGGTCTTCTCGCTATTCGTTGCCTACATACTTAGGGGCAAGCTGTGGAAGCGTGCATTGATCTTTATAGTTGGTTTTCCAGTTTTCTATCTCCTGAACGCGACCAGAATAGCGCTTATAATTTCGATATGGTATACTTCTGGCGAGGCGGCTGCAGAGTCATTCCACGTTGTTTCAGGGACGGTTATGAGCGCAATTGGAACTCTCATTCTAATGTTCTTCGCAGATCTGGTCTTAGGCCTTGGCGTCAGAGGGCCGGCGAGAAAGCAGGTAAGGTGCCCTTCCTGTGACAGGAGCCGTTCTGTGGGCGAGCCGCTCTGTCTGCTCTGCGGGAGGTTAGTAAGGAAAGTCGCCCACCGGGTTAACTCCAAGGTCATCGGAAGGATGGTTCTACTGTTTGTGATTTCTAGTCTTGTGGTAGCTGCTCAGATTGCAGCGATTCAAAGCGCGGCCAGCAGGGAAACCTCAGAGCTCACGCTCTACAACCTGAACATCGACGATATCGAAGGGCCGGAGACAACATCCATTTTCTTTCCAGCTATTGAAGGGTGGGATCTCAGGTATGCATTCAGGGACACCAAGGTTGAACAGATCCTGAACCAAGATGCTACTTTGGCATACAGATACTCATCAAATTCGACCACCCAAGGCGCCTCTGTGGCTGGAAAGACCACCGTGCTTGCAGGGCTTCAAATAGCAAGGACGCTGCACACCTGGGAAGGTTCCCTGCTTGTTTATCCTTCTAAATTCGGAAGACCCCAAGCCACAATCGTCGACATAGGGTGGGAGGACATAACCGAAGACAAGAAAGGGAGGTTCTTCGCCTACCAGAAACCCGGATCTTCTATCACGGAGGCAGTTGTGTACTGGACAGACAAGCGTGAACTGCGATTCAGCACCGGGATAGAATCCAGAAACGTGCAGATAGTCCTCTGGGCCAACATGGACCAGCTCGCAAGAATCGGCGCGATAGAAAGCAATAGAGACACGGAAAAAACCAAGGAACTCCTTCTGTCCCTGGCGCGCCCGATTGTTGCGTACTGGAATGAGATATCGATCAGCTCGCTCAGCGCGCGAACAGTTGACGCGATTATAACGAGACGACCTTACATTCCGTTGGGAATAACTGTCGTGATTGCTTCATTGTTTTCGCTTGCAATAATTTCGAAAGATAACTCCATCTACAGATCCAACAAGCGGCTGTACGAGCAAGTACAGGTTGGAGAAGAAAAGATGATTCTTGAATCAATAGTAGGCACAAGGAAGGCAGGCAAAAGGCTTGTGACGGGCGAGACCATCATACAAACCCATCCCGATCTGGCATCAACCGCAAGTACCGCGCCCAGGTTTATCGATATGCTCGCGCAGATCAGAAATATTGGACTGATCAAGGACAGGATACTGAGTGACAACGATGAACCTCTCCTTGTCTGGAAACCGAATTTCATGACTGGTGACCAAAAAGACGGAAGAATTAAGAGAATCAGCAGGCTTATCAGGTGATTGGTGGATGGTTGAAAGAGCAAACAAAGTAATGCTGTTTGGCGTCGACGGTGCTACCTGGACGCTTCTTAGCAAGTTCATATCCGATGGTAAGCTGCCTGCATTCGAGAGTGTGATCAGAGGCGGTTCACACGGCACATTAATGTCGACGGTCCCTGCTGTAACGGTTCCATCGTGGACGAGCATGTTTACCGGTGTCAACCCCGGCAAGCACGGTATCACAGACTTCATCCTGAAGATCGACGGCAAGTTTTCTTTCGGAACTTCCAACTTTAGAAGAGCGGATACGATATGGCAAATGATGAGCAAGAGTAACCTGAAATGCATTGTAGTGAACGAACCAGCGACATTTCCGCCAGACAAGATCAACGGCATCATGACCACTGGTCTGATGACACCGCCGGGTTCAATGTACGTGCACCCCGAGAATCTTAGAGGGGAGCTCGAAAGAGTGGCAGGAGGATACTGGACCGACCTGCCTCTCGACTATTACCTGACTGTGAACAAGGACGTCGCCAAGGCGTATTCGATGATCGAAGATTTCGCAAACAAGACGTCCAAGGTGGGTCTCCACCTGGCAAAGAACTATGACTGGGAGGCCCTAGCCGTGATATTTGTCTCCACCGACAAGATACAGCATACGCTGTGGCACAGGCCAGAATACATCCTGAAGCACTACATCCAAATAGATTGCATATTGAGCGAATATCTTGACCTGGCGGCGAAAGAGAATGCAAATGTCCTGATAGCGTCGGACCATGGTTTCGGGCCACTTCGCAAGACCTTCTACATGAATTCGTGGCTCGCGCATGTCGGACTTCAGAAACGAAAGACCAACCTGTTCGCCTTGGCTGCAAAGCTCGGGATAACTCCCAGCAGGCTGGCGGTGATATTGAAGAAATTGCATCTCTATGACGTTGTACTTCGGAGTCTGATCAAATCGGACGTTATCGTAGACGCGGCGTTTCAGTATGACAGACCAATAGATTTGGAAAGGTCGCTGGCCTTTTCCAAGGCAGAAGGCATATTCATCAATCGCGAATTGGCAAGAGACGAGTACGAAAGAATACGTGATGACCTCATGAGCAAGCTGAGAACAGTAGTCGACCGGGACAATAGTCCGGTGGTATCTGATGTTTACAGAAGAGAGGAGGTCATGAGCGGACAGTACGTCGACAGGGCTCCCGATATTCTGTTTACACTGAATGATGGATTCTGCCCGACCTACTATTCTGACGGCCCGAACTCGGAGTACCTCGGAGATGACAAAGGTGGCTACAAGGGCGGCACGGCTAACACCGGCATCCACAGGCCCGAAGGGATCTTCATGTCATACGGGCAGGACATAAGGAATCACAAAATGGAGCAAACCAGAACAGTGTGGGATATCGCGCCAACAATACTCCACATAATGAACCTGCCTGTCCCATCGTACATGGACGGCGTCGTAATGAAGGAAATATTCAGGACCGAAAGCGCGGTGGCGATCAGAGACATAAGGACGACAGGCTACGAGGCGTCGAGGATCAAGAGCAGGCTTCAGTCTCTAAAAACTGTGATTAGGGATCAGGAACGGGGAGTACATAAATCTTAATTATCTTAAGAAGTAGCGTGGTTGTGTGAAGAGAAAAACTATACTATTTGGAATTGACGGCGCGCCCTGGCACCTTGTAGACAGATTCGTTAAGGACGGCGCAATGCCGAACGTGAAACAATTCCTTGAAGGGGGTGTAAGGGCGACTCTCCTGTCGACTTTCCCGACCGAGACCATGGCTGCGTGGACCAGCATTTTCACCGGCGTGAACCCTGGAAAGCATGGAATGCCTGACTTTAGGCTAAGGCTTAATGGCAGGATAGAGATTGCGCAGTCTAGATTTCGCCAAGCCGAAACGATCTGGCAGATAATGAGCAGGAGGGGACTAAAACTAATCGTCATAAATGACCCCGTAACCTACCCTCCTTACCCGATAAACGGCGTAGTTACGACGGGCCTGATGACGCCGCCCAACGTAAAGAACTTCATCTATCCTCAGGAAATGAAGGAGGAGATAGACAGGGTTGTGGGCGGCTATGTGTGCGAACCCCCGGCGACATTCTACGAGAAGGCCATCAAGGCAAAGCCTGAGGCGTATGCGATGCTTGAGGAAGTCGCCACGAAACAGGCTGAAACGGCACTTTACCTCTCAAAGAAAATCGACTGGGATGTTCTTGCGCCGATCTTTACGACAAGTGACAGGCTCATGCACGTCTTTTACTCTGACTATGACTACATGAAAAAACACTTTGCGCTGCTGGACAGCTACCTGAAGCAGTTCATGGAAATAGCCGCCAGGGAGAATGCGAATGTCCTGATAGCGTCGGATCACGGCTTTGGACCGGTCGAAAAAGCGATTTACATCAACACCTGGCTGGTAAACGAAGGGTTCCAAGTTGCAAGAAGAAGTGCCATGAGGTCGGTCATGACATCAAGCGGGCTGACTATGTACAAGTTGATGGAAATAATTGGCAAGCTCCACCTCTCCGAAGTTGCACTGAAAATCTACAGGATCAGCCCAGGGATGATTAGGGAAGCGATCCCGCTAGGCTCGTACGAGGAAGGCCAGACCGACTACGACGCTTCAAAGGCTTTCAGTACCGCGTATCACGGGATCTACATCAACAGCAACCTGAAGGGTGCAGAGTTTGAAAAAGTGAGGGATGCCATCATGGCAAGGCTCTATGAAGTCACTGATAACGGCACAAAGATAGTGGAGAAACTGTACAAGCGTGAGGAAGTGCTCTGGGGCGCCCAGAGCGAAAGGGCGCCAGATATTTTCATCGTGACGAAAGTAGGCTATGGTGTCTCGACGCACCTCAACAGGAGGATCTTTGACAAACTCCAAAACCATGGAGTTATCATTTCTGGTTCCCACAGGCTCGAAGGCATACTGGCCGCGTCAGGTCCGGACATAAAGAAGGGCATGACGGTACACGACGAGCTCCATGTGTGGGACGTTGCGTCGACCATTCTGCATATGCATTCCATCCCCATGCCTTCGCAGATCGATGGTAGGGTCATCAGAGACATCTTTGCAGACGACAGCGACTTGGCCGCAGGAAGCATCACGCAAGAAATCAGCAGCGAAAGCCTGCGTATAAAAGGAAGACTTAGGGCGCTTGGCAAGGGCAAAGCATTACCCCAGAGATCGGGTTGATACGTACTAGAGAAGGCTACGGGTGACTGACTGAATGAAAGCCGTCCTGATGCAGAGGGTTTCGGAGAACGCGAGGCGAGTAGAGTCAAACTACTTTGTGTGGATTCTCTGCGTCGCATCGATCATCCTGTTCATCCTCACCGTGGACAGCCTGACAATAACCGACCTGGAACCGTACGGGCTGTACTACTTGAGAATCCTGCCTGTGACTTACTGGGCAGGGGTAGGGGCAGCGGTTGCCGCGATAATGATTTCGATGCTATACGACATGCGGCGCAGGAACGACATCAGGATAATTCCAGTCCTGGTGTTGTGCCTCTTTCTCTTTGGGACCCCAGTCTTTACCTATGAAGTGCCGCGGTTCACTGATATTTTCGCCCACGGAGCGGAAGCGCTGCCTGTAATATCTAATGGGCAGATTGATTCGGACGACAGGTACGCAAGGGAGTACCCGAGTCCCTTTGTTCTTCTGGGGATCTCGGCCATCCTGCAGGACATCGCACCCCTTGCCCTGATCAGGTTCGCCGAACTCTTCACGATCTTGGTAGTAATTACCCTCGTTTACTGTATCGCGCGGACGACAAATTCCCGTTTTTCAGCGCTGGCGCCCATCAGTTTCATGGGGGCCTTTTGGGTGGACCAAGGACACTTTTCTCCTCAGGGACTAGCTCTTGTATTCTACATGGTCTTCTTCCTCGCGATTATCAAGGCGATATCCACCAGCGAGTCGCGGAGGGGCTGGCTTGCCACGGCCTTTGTCATGCTGCTTGCCATAAATTTCACCAGTCCCACCAATTCGCTCTTCCTGGTGCTCAACCTGGCTACTGTTGCAATAGTTGCGTTCGCCGTTTTTAGGAGGAAAAATCTGGTATCGAACAGAGTCATAGTATTCACCGCGCTTGCAGGCGCCATATTCCTCTCATGGTCAATCTACAATGCAGAATCGAGGACTGTATTGAGAGCGGAGGAATTCGAAAGGACCTTGGCAGACAATTTTGGCACGGAGAATGTTCAGCTGACCCCGTCACCCTCGACCTCGTACCAGCTGGTGCTGAATCTTAGGCTGCTTGTTGTTGGATTCGTGCTGCTGTCCGGGACGGCGGTGTCGATCATGCTCATACGGAGGAAGCAGAAATCCCACTACGTGATCATACTTGTCGGCTGGTTTGCTACCGCCTCCTTCATAGCCATCAGCATGTACCTGTCGCCAGTCCTGCTTTCGAGAAACTTCATGTACGTGTCGATCCCGTGGGCTTTGCTCATGACGGTATTTTTTGCGCAGAACTTGCCCGTGAAAAAAGACAAGGTAGCCAAAGCGGTGGTGCTTTCGATTGTAGTAATTCTTCTTGTTTCTATCCCGGCCACAAGATATGGTCGTGATCCAACGACGTATGCGTCATCCAGTCTGGTCAGCTCAGCGGACGCACTTGCCGCAGCTTCGAAAGGGGGCGAGCGGGTGATCTCCTACTCCATAGGCAGCTTCGCAACAAAGTATTATGCTGCAGTTCACGGAGTCGACGTTGACACAAAAACATTTGACCGCGTCTTCCAAAACTCCTACTATGACAGGGATATGGACGCAATGGTAGACTGGCTCCACAGCCAGAGTATTGTCGGGAGGGTGATATTCTCAGATCCGGAAAAGAACAACATTGCGATGAAATTCGACGAACCGCAGCTTTACGAGCAGCTGGAAGAGTCCGTTGAAGAGGATCACAACCTGATAATCAACAGTGGCTCAACAAGGGTATACTCGTCGACTTCAGGGGTAGCGCTGACAGAGGAATAGCGAATGCTTACCGGCAGATCTAAAGCGCGATTGTGGCAGCAGGAGGACAGGCAATGACAATACTGGTTACAGGCGGGGCCGGCTTCATCGGGAGCCATCTGGTCTCTAGGCTAATAGGCGATGGAAACGAAATACACGTGATGGATAACCTCAGCGGCGGCAGGATGGAATCGCTTTCGGGCGTGATAAAGCATCCACGCTTTAGATTCATCAAGCATGACCTCCTTCACAAGGACACACTCAGCTTTCCAAAAGGTTGCACTACCGTTTACCATCTTGCCGCTAACCCTGAAGTCAGGATAAGCGCGGAGAGCCCGGAAGTTCATTTCGCGCAGAATGTGGTGGCTACATTTAACATGCTAGAAGCGGCGCGAAGAAATGATACAGAAAATATTCTGTTTACCTCGACCTCTACAGTTTACGGCGATGCGGCCGTCATGCCAACACCGGAGACCTATTCTCCGATGGAACCGATATCCATGTACGGGGCATCGAAGCTCGCCTGCGAATCTATCATTGCTTCTTATGCTCATACGTACGGAATGCGTGCGACGATCTACCGACTAGCCAACATAATCGGCGAGGATAGCACGCACGGCGTCATCTATGATTTTATCAGCAAGCTCCTGAAGAACCCGGCGGAGCTGCAGATACTTGGCGACGGTTTTCAGAACAAGTCATACCTTCACGTGTCCGACTGCATATCGGCGATGATTGCCGCATCGTCAGCAAAAGGAGCCGTGAACGTGTTCAACATCGGCTCGCAAGATCAGATAACCGTGCGCGACATCGCCGCACTGGTCGTCCGCGAAATGAGGCTCACGGGTGTGCGCATGATCTATACTGGAGGAGTCGACAACGGACGAGGCTGGAAGGGCGACGTCAAAAACATGCTGCTCGATGTAAGCAAGATAACCGCCGGCGGTTGGAAACCGCTCTACGGCAGCTCCGAAGCGGTCAGGCTCACTGCGAAGAAAATGGTCGAAGGGCTGGTCTACCCGAGATGAGCTTCGACATGCTTAGTATGTTCATTGTGCACCTCCCTCTGGTAATTTTCTGCGTGGGCTACCTGACAATAGGCGCTATCTCGATTTATTATAGCAGAAAGCCTGTTGCGGTGGCAAAGTTTGATGGTCAGACTGCTCTCCCGTTCATTTCGGTTGTCATCCCCACCTACAACGAGGAAAGCATAATCGCGGGCAAACTGGAGAGCCTGTTCAAGACATCCTACCCGAAGGACCGGATGGAGGTCGTAGTAGTTGACTCTTCAAGCGACAATACGCCGACAATCATAGATTCGTATTCTAGGCGCTATCCTATGCTGCGACTTATACATGACACCGAAAGGAGGGGCCTTGCGACAGCCCTCAATCAGGCTTTCAAGGAATGCAAGGGAGAAATCGTTGTGAAGGTCGATTCCGATCTGGTTCTGGCAGAGAACACCCTTGTAGAGATCGTATCTCGGTTTGGAGACCCCCGGATAGGTGCGGTGACAGGCAAGGTAAATGTAGTCAACCAAGGTGCTTTTCGAGAAGTCCGCTACAGGGGAATCCAGGGAACAATCCAAAAGGCTGAGACGTACATTGACTCGATGTTCATGGCTCACCCCTTCGCGGCTTATAGAAGGCATCTCATGAAGGAGTACAAGCCGACCGAATACGGAGACGAAACGATTCAGACAGTCCATATCAGGAAGCAGGGGTACAGGGTCATTTACGATCCCAGGTCGAACTTTTATGAGGAATTTCCAGAGGATAGCAAGGAAAGACAGAGGCAAAAGATCAGGAGATCCGAGGGGCTCATAAGGGTGCTCTTTGAGAACTCGGACATGCTGCTTAATCCGAAATATGGGAAATTCGGCATGTACGTACTTCCATCAAACGTCTTCATGTTCACTATTTCCCCAGTACTGCTGTTCATTACTCCCGTGATTGCGGCGCTTGACCTTGCGCTTTTCTCTGTGGCCACGTATCTGGATGTGTTGATTCTCGCGCTCTTTGGAATTGTATTCGTGGGGCGGAAGAAATCGGTGCTATCCAGCATCTGGACGTTTCTCGAGCTCCAGTATGTTCAGCTCAGGGGGTTGCTGAACGTGACACTTGTCAGAAAAGGTGACTACAAGTGGCAGAAAATCGAAAGAGTCGCTGCGCAGTAAGAATGACGATCAGCCGCAGACTCTAGTTCAATAAGCATCCCTGATTTCTTTTTACATTCAAGTATTCCGACAATAGCACCTAGAGGCCGTGCGCGCCCGGTCTGAACACGGTACCTCGCGTCATCAGGACCGCCACAGCAAATCCAAGCAGTAGAACCGCCGCGAGGTTGAGGGGGAACTCTGGTACGATGTTAATACTGAATTTGACACCGATGTCAATGTTGTTGATCTCCTTGACTGCAATATCTGCCGGCCCCAGTTCGCTGAACGCGTATTCGTGCAGGGGCTGAGTTCTGCTGCTCACTCCTCTTTCGAAATAAAGTATTCTGTCGGCCCGCGAAATTTCCACAAGGTACGGAATGTTCTCGATCTCGGCCCCGGTTCGCGGGTCGACGAATTTTACGGAGAACCTGATCGAAGAGTTATCATTCTGTTCTCCTGTAGGAATCACGCTTACTCGTACCAGGAAGTTGTTGTCTGCCAGTGCCTCCAGGACCTGAGCGAGCTGACCGGAGGGACCTTCCACGAGGAGTGTGGGGCTTTGTTCGCTGGCACTGGCTTTATACTGCTCGCTTCCGTCGAAGCTAGCAGTTATCAAAAACTCGCCCCCTGACAGGGGCGTAAAAAACAATCGCGCGAATCCTTCATTATTGGTGGTAGCGCTTCCGATATAGGCACCGGAAGCATAGAAATCCAAAGGAGCGTTTGCCACCGGTCTGTCGAAGTAATCGATCACCAGTGCTTCGATGGTCGTAACGCTGCCGATCGACGTGGGAAGTGGCTGATCTATTGCGATATTCGTCTCGATGTTGGAATACTCGATTATCACCCTAGAGATTGATTTGAAGTCAGAGACGTAAAAATAGCCATCAGGTCCGAGTTCAATGTCTGTATATGAACCCTGGCCCGTAGGTGGCAGGGGATATGATTGCCGGGAAACTACTCTATCGAATTCCGGCGCCTCGAGCTCGAGCCTCTCTAGTGACCGCGAATTGTATGCCAGAAAGAAAAGATCGCCATCTAGTTCTACTGGATATCTGTCGCCGGTGTAGAATTCCAGCTCTGTTGGCGCGATGGTGCCCGCCCCCGAATCCCAGATCGGATCTGCATATTTTGGGTCATCGGAACTGCCGAGCTCCGTTGGCCACCCGTAATTCTGACCCGCAATCAAAATGTTGACCTCGTCGTCTGACTCCGGACCGTTTTCGGTTACGTATGGGACTCCTGTTATAGGGTGAAAGCCTATGCCGAAGATATTTCTGTGTCCGATCGTGTAATACGACTTGCCCGGAAATGGATTATCATTGGGGATTGATCCGTCGGGATTTATGCGGTGTGTCTTGCCCACTGGAGACTCGAGGTTCTGCACATTCTCCTGCATGCCTGCATCGCCGCCCGTTACGTACAGCTTTCCATCGGGACCAAACTCCAATGGACCTCCGACGTGCTGCTTGGCACCAGGAACACCATCCATCAGCACCATCTCGTCAGTCAACTTGTCATCAACTAGGGTGAATCTGGCCACCTGCTTGGCAGTCGAGCCCGGTTCCGTTTCGTAGGTCCAATGCAGATAGACATATTGATTTTCAGAAAAATTCGGATCGAGAGCCAGACCAATGAGTCCCTGCTCGTCTATGATCGTGTTCGTCGGAGGGTTCCTGTAGCCGCTAAACTCGTCCAGGTCTAGGAGCACTTCAGGCTGGAGGGTAAAGTCTTCTATGATTCTAACTTTTCCGCTTCGAAGTTCACCACACATGATTCGCCCGTCAGGCAAGAATTCAAAAGTAACGCCGCACCAGTCCTCCAGACCCGTGCCTAAGGATGGAACTACTGCCTCTGTTCTAACAGCAATATCATACGGAGCACCGGCCGAATCGTCGCCGTCTCCTCCCTGACCCGCCGCAAACCCAAGGAAGCTGCCTGCAGTGTCTATAATACCTCCAAGAATGAAAAATATCAAGAATGAAAGTGATGATTTCCGGAGAGGCATGATTCTAGCTACTGATGAGCCCTTATTAGTAAATTCTGGAAGATGGACTATATAACAAAATTGGAACTCAGCGAAAGCAAACTCAATGTTCTTACAAGTTCTCGATTTACGGATTTCGGCACGTTTGATCAACTAGCACGGGAGCGATATTCTTGGTATTACTCACGAAAGCGCTTAATTTACCATATTAGAATAAGTAAGGTCGGAGCAGTCAATAGGATATCATGAGAATTCTTGTTACTGGCGGGGCAGGTTTCATTGGCTCAAACCTGGCCAACAGATTCGCGCAGGCCGGAGATAACAAAGTAATTGCGCTGGACGATCTTTCACTCGGTACGCCGACCAACCTTCATGGGGACGTGCAATTTGTGAAGGGCTCAGTTATGGATCGCCAGCTGATGTTTCAGCTGACTCGTGGATGTGACTACGTCTTCCACGACGCTGCCAAAAGTTCGTCTCCGATGTTCAAGGAAGCTCCAAGCGAGGGAGTTGACGTAAACGCAATCGGCTTCATGAACGTGATGGAAGGAGCGAAGAAGAACGATGTGGGGAAGGTGATCTTTGCCTCTTCAAGTTCACTCTACAGCGGTCTGCCGAAACCCTTCAAGGAAAGCCAGATGATATCACCAAAGAGTTTCTACGAGGCATCGTTCTATTGCAGAGAAATCCTTGCAAGGAGCTATTACATAGAATGGGGCCTAAAATCAATAGGTCTTCGCTACTTCAGCGTGTATGGCCCAAATGAAAGGCACAAGGGCACTTTTGCCAATAACATCTCGCAGTTTCTCTGGGACATGAGTGCAGGAATCAGCCCGGTAGTCTATGGCGACGGCAGCCAGACCAGGGACTTTACGCACGTCAGCGACGTCATTACGGCCAATGAGCTGGCCATGAAATCACACATTGAATTCGGCATTTATAATGTTGGAACGGGCAGAGAGGCGTCGTTCAATGAGATCATCAGGATTATCAACGACCAGATAGGCAGCAGCATTCCGCCCAAGTATGTTCAGAACCCTGTGAAGAACTATGTGCGTGATACGCTCGCTGATATTTCACTTGCCAGATCTGAGCTGGGATTTGAAGCACAGTGCAGCCTAGTAGAGGGAATAGCGAGACAGATTAGAGACCTCCGGGAGAGCGAAAATGCGGCTTCAATTTCCGGCAAGAACCTAACCACCACTTGAGCAGGCCGCAAAAGACCGTCATCTTGAATCGCAATGTTCACATCTCGATGGTTCAGACGTTATGTAACAGATATGACGCATAGAATAAATAAATCAACGTGAGTAATCGACCGATGAGCCAGAATACCCCTAAAGTACTCGTTATTGGTTTGGATTCAATGCCATCCAGCCTTTTTAACGCCGACATAAAAAAAGATCTCCCTAACATTAGCATGATGATAGAGAACGGGATATCGTCAGTGCTCCAGAGCTGCCATCCTCCTATTACCATTCCGGCCTGGATGGTCATGATGACAAGCAAGAGCCCCGGCTCACTGGGCATCTATGGATTCAGGCACAGGCGTGGCAGCTCTTATACGGACGGATGGATTGCCAATTCCACGTCGGTAAAGGAGAGGCGCGTCTGGGACTACCTAGCGGCGCACAACAAGAAGGTGTGTCTCATAGGGGTGCCACCCAGCTACCCGCCGTACCCGGTGAATGGAAGGATGGTGTCATGCTTTGTTACGCCTTCTGATAAGAACGAATACACGTATCCGAAGGAACTAAAGCCGGAGATAGAGTCCCTGGTAGGAAAATACCTCTTTGATGTTGTCTTTAGGACGGAGGACCGCGATGCCATACTGA
>CAZNOV010000015.1:14558-16172 GCA_964574725.1 uncultured Nitrososphaera sp.
GGAAAATACCTCTTTGATGTTGTCTTTAGGACGGAGGACCGCGATGCCATACTGAAGCAGCTCTATGAAATGACTGAAAAAAGATTCACCGTGATAAAGCATCTCATGAAGAAGGATCCCTGGGACTTCCTGATGTTTGTTGAAATCGGGGTGGATAGGTTGCATCACGCCTTCTGGAAATTCTACGACAAGTCGCATCCAAAATACGTCGAAGGCAACAAGTATCAGTCAGTGGTGAGCGACTACTACAAGTTCATTGACAAGAAAATCGGCGAGCTGTTGGAACTTGTCGACGATGATACCTACGTGTTCGTTGTTTCGGATCACGGAACGGCCGGGATGAAGGGATGCTTTTGCGTAAACGAATGGCTAATTCAGGAAGGGTTACTGACCGTGAAGAATTACCCGGATAAACAATCCGACCTGGATGATTGTGAAATTGATTGGTCGAAGACAAAGGCCTGGGGATGGGGCGGGTACTACGCCAGAATATTCATGAATGTGCAGGGAAGAGAACCAAACGGAACAATCCTCAGTGGAGATTACCTGAAGGCAAGGGAGGAATTGAGGAAAAAGCTGCTCGGAATACGCGGCCCGAACGGGGAGGCCTTTGTTAACAAAGTCTACACCCCCGAGGAACTCTACGGAAGTCCAAAGGGTGACATGCCGGATTTGATGGTATACTTTGACGACCTGTACTGGAGGTCCGCTGGCACCGTGGGCCACCGCTCCCTGTATCTTGACGAAAATGACACTGGCCCCGATGACTCTGTGCACTGGCACGACGGCGTTTTCATTCTCTACAGCAAGAAGAACAGCAACCATCAAGTGCAGCGTGGCAAGCTGACGATTTACGACATTGCCCCCACCATACTGGACATGATGAAGATACCAGTGCCGGCAGATATGCAGGGCAAGGTTATTCCAGAAGTGCACGAGTGGGCCGCTAGACGCTAAGCATGGACGAAGCGCTCCAGCAATCCGCGTCCCGCAGGCGCCTTATGCAGGCCTGCCCCGGCGATACTCTGACATGCCGGTACTGAACATAGATAGACTTGTGGAAAATATGGTTGAAGTTACGTTGACCTAGGAGAGCCTGGCGCCGGTAAGGCTGCCGAGTGTCCCGTCCATTATGACTCTGTGCCCTCGACCGCATCCGCTACAATTGAGATTCGCATAAGCAGGGAAGGCGCAGTTCAGCTCGACCTCGTCATACTTTATGAGATTGCCGCATTCACATTGGATCTCCTTTGTGTAGCCTGCGGGATACGAGATCATCTCCCGTGAAGACATTAGCCACTGTTAGTTACTGCCTGTATATAACGGGGTATGGAATACGATAGTTATTTAGTCTAGAGCAGTACCTACATACGACGTGTTATGTGTCATTGTTCCTTTCTCCTCAATCTCGCAATGAGATTGATCTGAAGCCGAGGGATTGAAGATGCCAGTTCTCAGATTGACTACTGATTAGGCTACAAAAAGAAAAGCAGAGGAGTGAGCCTAGAGCTCACAGTTCACTGTAGGGTCAGGATCGCTGCTGCAGTTGTCAGTACCTGGTCCGCCGTCTATGCTGTCGTTTCCGACTATGAAGTCGATGCTATTCAGTGCAGT
>CAZNOV010000016.1:0-5250 GCA_964574725.1 uncultured Nitrososphaera sp.
GCTCCATCCAGCCAACGAACGCAACGTCTACGTTGCGTGAGTAGCCTTCAACAGGAACCAGCAAAACATACTCGGGTTTTGGGATCTGGAAGGAGTAGAAGAGGCGCGGTTCCTGTTCTATCCCGATTGCGCCGGGGATACGCTCTCGTATCCTTCCAAGGAAGTCTCCGTAGCCGCACCCGATATCGACAAAACTAGGTTCGCTGGATATCGATCTCGATACGGCGACCACTCGGAGGACGTCGATTTTACGGTAGGCAAAGTACGAACCTGTAAAAAACGGAAAGATGTAGCGAGCATGATGGACGGGGGGCTCGCGTTCCAGAAATTGTCTATAAGCTTTGAACGCGCTCTGCAATTCCTGAATTGCGAACGGCACAAGCTAGGAAAAGTCCAGAGCCCCTATAATTTTTCCGCAGCGATCGAGAATGAAAGCTTTGGCATAACGCTGTTGGGAAAACCCAAAAGGCTTATTAAGTTCTGGTAGGTACTACGGTGCTATGGCAAGGAAATTCGATGACTGGTGGAGAACTGTTCCGGCTGACTTGAAGACAAAAGCTCGCAAGGGCGACGAAGCGAACAAGCCGTTGCTAAACCAAGTTAACTACGTTCTTCTACATCTTCACTTGGCTGGCAAACATGATGCAAAGCCATCGCATGAAGAGCTGAAGGACTGGCTTCACAGCGGCCAAGTCGATGTTCTCCGAATGAACAAGTAACTCTTCTTTTTCCTTTTTTCAATTTTTGATTTTCCGTCAGCGTACGTGCTCGTCATCCATGAGTTATAACAGCGTTTTGCAGTATGCATAGCGTTTAAATAGTTTCGAACGATACTGACCACTAAGTGAATTAAGGATGCCAATTGCTATACTTCCAGACGTTGATGAACAAAGATGCATCGGCTGTGCTCTCTGTGTAGAGATTTGTACCGCCCTCGGTCCGGACGTTCTCAGGGTAAAACCAGTCGAAGGATGGAAGAGAGGTAAGGCGTTCGTCTTTTATCCAGAAAGATGCATTTCAGACGGCGCATGTATAGGCGTCTGTCCGACACACGCCATCTTCTGGATGAGGCCAATGGAATACACAGCAGGACAACCAGTTCCGCTGCACAAGAACGGTGTATTCGACAAGGGCTGGGAAGAAGGCTAAGGCCGAACTCAAAACCTCCCCTTTTTTACATTTTTCTCTAGCTAAAGCAGTCAGTTAATCCTTACTTGGAAAGCTGTCGATTACCTGATCAGCAGGAGATTGCTACCTGACTTAAATTCCGCGCACGCGATATTTACACGTGGTTAAGAACCAAGCGCTGCGCAACGTGATAACTGATCCTGAAACAGGAGAGCTGATCAGCGTTGATAGTGGCCAGGTAATTTCAGAAAACGCTCTGTCGCTAGGGCCTGAATGGCGTTCGTTTGATACAGGAGGAATCGACGAGCGGTCCAGGGCCGGAGTCCCTACTTCTCTAGCAAGGCACGACATGGGCCTGTCGACGGTGATAGGCAGGACAGACAGAGACGCAGGGGGAAACGCAATAGGCACCGACATGAGGTTCAGGATGCAGAGACTCAAAAAGTGGGACAGCAGGAGCCAGAGGCATTCGCCGTCTGAGCGAAACCTGCAGCAGGCTTTCAGCATGCTTGTCAAGATAAAAGACAGGATGGGCCTGCCAGACTCGGTTATCGAAAAGGCAGCCTACATTTACAGGAAGGCCCAGGAGAAAAAGCTGATCAGGGGAAGGACCATAGGTTCGATCCTCGCCGCCGCAGTCTACATCGCGAGCAGGCAGATGGGAGTGCTACGCACCCTCGACGACGTGTCCGCTAACAGCGACGTCAAGCCAAAAGAGGTCGGAAGGTCCTACAGGCTGCTCGTGTCAAGGATGGAGCTGCAGGTTCCAATGATCGATGCCACAAAGTACGTTGTCAGAGTCGCAAACAACATCGGTTCGAGCGAGCGGGCGAAGCGCAGGGCAATTGCAATAATTGTGCAGGCGCAGAGTGGCGGCATTTCCGTCGGCAAGGACCCGATGGGCATTGCCGCATCGGTGCTGTATCTGGCGGGCCAGATCACCGGCGAAGTAAAGACCCAGTCCGACATCGCGAGGGCTGCAGGCGTGACCGAAATCACGGTGAGGAACAGGGCCCGGGAGCTCAAGGAGCGGCTGGGGCTCCAGACGACCGCTCAATCAGTCGCCAGCTGACCACGGGAAAAGCCTTATCTGTAATGCTTTCCATTGTGAATACAATGTGCGACTACATGTATTATGAGTACAAGCACAAATCCAGGATAAAGAACCCTCTGCCAGAGACAGAGCCTGAACTGGAGAAGGTAGAAGAGCCGATAATCGTGAAGGCTTAGCCCAAGCCTCTTCCCCTTTTTTGCATTTTCGATTTGATGTGTGCGAGCCGGAGGGGCTCAGGCATCCCTCCGCCGAATTCCCCGACAATTTCCACGGCAGTTTTCAGGCTCACTCTGTGGCCAACGCTGACATAGATTTTTTTCCTGCCTCCAAGTGGCAACCCAAAGCCGAGGATTTCTCCTTCGTACTCTATGAACCCGTCGTCGCGGGGATTTCCGCAGAGAAGCTTTTTTGCCACCCCTATCGACGGCTTGCCTAGCCTTATTCCAAGGTAGCACGCCAGCCCGCACTTTCTGGGATGCAGCTGCCCATGGCCGTCGACAAAAAGCAAATCATAGTTTTTCTTCAGCATTTCTAACGTGTGGAGGATTGGCTCCGCTTCTCGCAACATCAGGAGGCCAGGAACGTAAGGATTCTTGACGGCAGATACAGAGCTGACGGTTTCGATCACGGCCTTGCCAGCTCTGTCCATGACCACTGCAGAGCAGTACGCGGTATCGCAGCTGTACGCAACGTCCGCGCCGCATACATTTCTTATCCGGCCAAAATCGTCTGCTGCTATTACTTTGCTGGCAAGTTCTTCCTGGAGCCCGATCGCGTCGCTATGGCTGGTCATCGCGGCCGACGACCCGGACATTGAGCATTGCGGCTCTGGCTGCGCTTTCAATGAATTCGTCCCTGCCCTCCAGAATTATCTCCTCAAAGCCATTGTTCGCGGCAAAACCACGCAGGGAATCGACAAAGCTGGGATAGTCATCAAGGCTGTGATCTGATCTGACGGTAATGTTGTGAGATGCCGGGAACACGTCCGAGATCTCTGCCGGAATGATCCCCAGAAACGGGTTGCAGCTGCAGACCTGAGCATCAGGATACTTTCTTACGATCTCCCTGAAGCTCCTTGTGGAATAGAACGGGTGCAGCTCGCCCTCCGGGCAGAGGACAAGTTTCTTTCTTGGCGAGCGAAATTCTGATGCCATGCGCCTGTAGCGCCTTGCCTCCGGCCTGTACTGGTCGATCGGCTCGTAAAAGTAGATGGCCTTTTCCTTGAAGAGCGGAGTTCCTGCCTCCAGGAGTTCAAGGTCTGCGAAAAGTCGTGCCGCCTCCATGAGCTTCGGGTGAGCCCGCGCCTTTTGCATGACGTATTCCCACAGCCGGCCGTCGATAATCGCCTGCTTCACCGCGTCGACTTCTCCCTTTAGCGCGTGCAGGTTATGCTTTGCAATCTCGGCTGTCCGCTCCTCTTTTTCCATGCCATGCAAATCCTGCAGCGAGTAAGTCGAGCAGACAGGGCACTGGCACGGCAGGTAGGTGAGCTCTGCAAGCCTTGCTGTTCCGGTTGGCGTCATGTACCTTCCGTCCTTTGCGTAGAGCATGTAAGAGGCTGAATCAAACAGGTCGCAGCCCAGGGCTACCGCAAGCGGGATCGTGAGCGGATGCCCGGCCCCGAAAAGGTGTACCGGCTTTGACGGGATCACGCGCTTTGCAGCCACAATCATCCGCGCAAGAGTAGCAAATTCGTACGCCTCCATCAGCTCCACAGGGCTTCCGAGCGCAATGAGCTTGAAGCCCATGGAATCGAGTTCTCTGGCAGAATGCTCGACAAGGTCAGAGTGCTCGGCCCCCTGTACCGGCCCGGCCCATATCGCATCAGAATCATTCGCAACGCGTAGAGTCTCCCGGGCGTTTCTCAGCGTAATATCGACATACTCTTTTGCCAGCTCGTGGTCAAGCCCGTATCCCGTAGGCTTGTCCAGCGGGATGGGTATGTCGCTGCGGATGTCCTTCTCAAACTGGGCTATCACGGCGGGCTCGACTTCCACGGACCCGTATTCAAGGACCTGGTAGCCGCCCGAATCGGTCATGACCGCGCCGTCAAAATTTATGACATCGTGTATTCCCCGATGCCTTGCTTCGTCCCCGTAGTGCCTGAGCGCGATGTAGGCGTTTGTGATCACAAGGCTAAATCCCATCTTCTTCAAGAGCTGTGTGCTGATGGCCTGCCTTACAGGGTGGACGACTGGCACAAAGGCTGGGGTCTCGACTGTACCGTGAGGAGTAGTGAGCCGGCCTATCCGGCCCGCAAGATCCGAGTGCCGGATTTCAAACACAATTATTTCCTTGTCTCCCGCATGAAATCGTCATATACCTGTCTGACCCTGTCCGCGGAAAGGCCGGTTCCTTCCTCCACTCCGGCCTGGGTCACCTTTATCTTGTCCATGACTATTATGGCGCCCACGTCTTCTCGTATCTTCACCAGACCAGGGAATACCCTTGCGAGCCTCTCGGCGAGTGCCTTAAAGTCAAAAGGCTTTTCCATCAGCCGGATCTCCTTTACGAATGAGCCGTTTACGATCAGCTTCAGGATGCCGTGGCCCTCCACGTTGTCAATCACAACGTCGAGCCTTTCGTCAATTCCGGCTAGCGTGCCATTGTAAACCTTGTTATCGGAAGTTTCCACGGACACTTTTTTTCCAAGGAACTGAAGCATCTCTTCTCCAAATTTGCGAGTAAGAACTGCCGCCATTCTTTAACGGTATGGCTTCTGCTAATATATATACGAAGGTTCTGTTAACTTGTTGGGCGATAGCCGGTCTGTAATAGTGCGCCAACTAGAACCTAATCTGGGCGATTCTCCTGAGGCTTAGCCAAAGTATTGGCGCACCGAAGGCAACCATGGCATATCCTAGAACTGCATTTGAATATTCTAACTTAAGGAGAATCAAAAATCCTATGGCCCAAAATATCATAAAAGCTCCTGGAATTTGTACACGTCTTGTGTAGACGGCAGATTGTATCAGCTGCTCTTTTGTGGGTTCATCATCCTGATAGAACGGTTTGAGGAGATAGGTTGCCGACAATAAGTACAAGAGTAATGAAACAATTAGCAAAAT
>CAZNOV010000016.1:5350-15837 GCA_964574725.1 uncultured Nitrososphaera sp.
TTAGTATTGAAAAAACCGTTGGATGTCGTTTCGCTCTGAAACGAGCATGAGCCAGTCTACATTTTTTCTGGGCAGCGTTCTGTGATGGAGGGAGGAAATTATTTCATCGGCGGTCTCGGCAGGAGTTTTGCCTGTCGTGTCAAATTCCACAACTTTTCGCTTGCCAAAAGTTTTCATCGCATCATAGAAGGAGACACCCAAGATCTCGCTGGAGACGTTTTCACGGACCTTTGCCACATCATATCCTCTCTTTTGGAGCGTCATTTCAAGCTCATACGGGGACCTGCGGAGAACCGCGGCGAAGTCGATCCCGGCGGACTTTAACACATACGGCGCTAGATGGCCTACAACGATGAAATTATTTTTTGATTTCAGCATTCTTGCCAGAAGGCTGCGGAGCTTTACGACATTCACATCAAGCCCTCGGTGCGTCTTCTGGGAAATTGCGTGACCATCGATAGCCGCTTTATTGATGTCAATGATTTCTGAGCCCAGCCTTTTTGCAATTATCCTTGCGGCAGTGTGCTTGCCGACTCCCGGATTGCCGGTGAGGACGAGCCTGAGCTTCTTCAATCAGAATCTACCCTGTAATGATACGCTATTTCCGTCTTGCTGCTAGATTTATTCAAGGGTGCCGAGCATTACATACGATGCGGACCTGCGAATCATGCGGCAGGGTCAGATTCTATTCGCTAAACTTTCTTTTTTCCAAAACGATATGCAACGAGTGTTACATGAAGATGAAGGAGAGGCAGGGCAGGAATACCTAGCCCTGCGCGCTTCCGCATCTGCTGCAGAACTTGGCATTTGTTTTCATTCTGCTGCCGCAGCTGATGCAGAATTTTTGCTCCGGCTCGAGCGTCTCCCTGTCGAGCGGTGTTA
This sequence comes from uncultured Nitrososphaera sp., assembly GCA_964574725.1. Taxonomy (GTDB): domain Archaea; phylum Thermoproteota; class Nitrososphaeria; order Nitrososphaerales; family Nitrososphaeraceae; genus Nitrososphaera. The sequence continues at coordinate 6,233 of CAZNOV010000016.1, forward strand.
GCTGGGGAGGCGACATCTCTGAAGCCGGCGCCGACTCTGCTCCTTTGTACATGTCGGTGACAGCGCCTGAAGGCTTGAACGAATCATCGACGTCCGGCGCAAGCTCTGACGCTTTCTTGGCGCCTTTCTCTTCAAGGTACGTCAAAAGCCGGGGACCGCGATCGCCGCCTGGGACGCTCACCTGGTCTCCAAGCCACAGCGCGAATTTCCTCAGAGTCATCTCGGGAGTGGAGAATGTCAGCGAGTGAGTCGACATGTATTCTTCTGTTGCAGCCCTGCCATTGAAAACCTTGGCCATTGATCTGAACTGCCAAAAAGTGGCTATTATCTATTGCGAACGCCCACACTTACTGCAGAATTTTGCATGCGCCGGTATCGTCGCGCCGCAGATGATGCAGTTCTTTGTGCTCGGCCGGGGCCTCGGGATTTCGATGTCGACGGGCTTCAATGTCGGCTCGACCTGCGGAGTTGGCAGCGTGTAATCACCGCCCCCTGCTGCCGGCGGGCCCACGGTACCTCCGGCGCCGACGAACCCGCCGATTCCAAACTCCGCCTGCGGAGCAGACGGATAGGCGCTGCCGCCGGTCGGGCTCTTTATGGAGGTGCCCTTGTCCATCGCGCCCTTGATCTCGATTATCACTCGCACGGCGAGAAAGTTGAGGGCCGACATCGCGACAAGGTATTCGCCAATGCTGGCAAAGAATTCCTTTTCATTGATCTTGCCCTGCTTGTAGAGCTGGTTGGCGTCAAGAAACGACTCGTAAAGGTTCTGGGTGTCGTTTACAAGCTTCTTGAGCTTTTCAGTCAAGCCGCCGAGAGTGTCGACGCCAAAAGCCATTGAATGAAAAGAGTTGAGCGGGCTTTAAAAATTGTTGGGGTGCCCGCCTACGAGTAGCTTCCGTATCCCAAGCTTTGCCGGCCGTAGCTGCGCCTTCCGCCGCCGTAGCCCCTGCCGCCGCCACCGCGCCTGTTCCCGTAGCCGCCTCCTCCGTAGCTGCGCCTCTGTCCGCCGTAGCTCCTTCCGCCTCCGCTGCGTTGTCCATAGCCGCCATAGCTGCTGGACTGCCTGCGGTACCCTCCGCCGTACGAGTGGCGCTGCGTCGCTACTGGGACTGCGATCCCGAGCTCGTCGTTTAGCTTGCGGATGGGGAATTTTGTCTGGGCAAGAATCCTATCAAAGTCGGCTACCCTGTCCTGAGACACAAGCGAGATCGCCTTTCCCGCCCCTCCAGCCCTCGCGGTCCTTCCAATCCTGTGGAAGTACACGAGCGGATCTTCGGGGACGTCAAAGTTGATCACGTGGCCAACTGCCGGGACGTCGATCCCCCTGGCCGCGATGTCGGTTGCGACAAGGATGTCCTCTGTTCCCTTTCTGAACTTGTGCATCGAGTTGTCCCGCTGCTTCTGCGTCAGGTCGCCGTGAATGGTGACAGCGCTAAAGCGCTCCTGCCTCAGCTTGTACGCGAGCCTGTCAGCCCTCTGCTTTGTGGCGGCAAAAACTATTGTCTGCGCCTTTTCGCTCTGGTTTCGCCTGATAAAGTCAATCAGGTGCTTGAATTTTTCACGCTCTTCTACCACCAGGTACGACTGGTCGATGCTTTCAAGCGTGATTTCTTCCTCGTTGAGCCTTATCTGCTCAAAGCTTTCCTTCATGTATTCCTCTGCAAGCCTGAGGATCTCAGGGGGCATCGTCGCGGAGAACAGGCAGGTCTGCCTGTCGTCGTTGACGTAGAACAGGATGAACTTGATGTCGTCGATGAAGCCCATGTCGAGCATCCTGTCTCCCTCATCGAGCACCACGAACTTTACATCATCCAGGATTATCGAGCCCTGCTTGATGTGGTCGATAAGTCTGCCGGGCGTCGCAACTATTATCTGGACGCCGCGCCTCAGCTTGTCGTGCTGGACGTTGATGCTCTGGCCTCCGTAAATGGAGACCAACCTGATTCCTGTGTACTTTGCGAACCGGTGTATTTCATTGGTTACCTGCACCGCAAGTTCTCTTGTCGGGGCAAGTATCAGCGCCTGCACCGGGCCATCGGGCCTGATGCGGGACAAAATTGGCAGGCCAAAAGCTGCCGTCTTGCCGGTTCCTGTGTGCGCCTGTCCCACGACATCTTTACCCTGCAAAATAAGAGGTATAGCTGCCTCTTGTATCGGGAAAGGCGTCTCGAATCCATTTTCTTTGAGTGCCCTTGTTAAATCTGCACTCAAACCCAATTCTTCAAACGATTTGGTCATTTCCTTTTTTCACTTACTGTGTATGCTTATTGCAACAAAAGCCACGGAAGACGTGAAAAGTCGTTTTTACATACTTGCCAAATCTGCCGTCTATGACTTCTGCTTGAGCTACATTGGGCAGAGAGAGATATAAGGTATACGTCGGATGTCTTTGTTCAATCTTGGCCGGCTCATTGCTTCTCAATTATTGCAAGGAACACAATAGGTTCTTGCAGCGGTAACCCCGATTCAAGTTTAAATCATCACGCACAATACTAGTGAACTGGTAAATGCCCGATCCTGATGCGAAGCGGCTGCTCTGGTTCCTATTTGCCGGCTCGCGGGGCGGCGACAACAGGATCAGGATAATCGACCTGCTGAAGGACCAGCCGTACAACATGAACCAGCTCGCGGAGGCGCTGGGCGTTGACTACAAGGCTGTGCAGCACCACATCGGCGTGCTGGAGAAAAACAACATGGTGACCAAAGCAGGGGAAAAGTACGGCGTGCTGTACTTCATTTCAAACTACCTCGAGGCCAACATCGAGGCGTTCAACGAGGTAAGGGCGGCCATAGACAGGAAGGCAAATCTGAGGAAATTTGGAAAAAAGTAAATAAGCAAACTTCCGTTCACTGATGATCAATGGCTTTGCTGATGGACGTCAGCTCCATAGTGGGCATGGTAAACATGGCCGTACTCATTGCCCTGCTCGTGGTGTATGCCAACATTTACCGCAGGACCAGAGCGACCTTTACTATAGGTCTCATGGTATTTGCAGGCATGCTGATGCTCCACAACGTGATAGCAGTCTACGGCTACTTTGCGATGGCAAAGCTCTACTCTGACGACCTGCTGCCATATTTTGCCGGCATACACATCGCCGAACTCGCCGGGCTGATCGCGCTTCTCAAGGTCACGGTGTGGCCTGAAGGGGTCAAGACTGTTCCAAAGGCTGCGAGCTAGGCTTCCAGCGCCCTCATTCATTGTGACCAGACTATGACACTGTGCCGTCGACCAGGTTCAATCTGGAATAGATCTGGAACAAAGTATTAATCCAAAATTTTGCGATCTTGTTCTTAATGGTAGAGACAAGCGTATTGGTGTCTGCGCTGGCGGGAGCGGGTTCGTTCTTTTCGCCGTGCATACTGCCCATTATCCCCGCGTTTGTCTCCTACCTTTCAGGAACGACGCTTACCGAGCTGCGTGGCAACGCTCAGCAGAATTCAGGAGGCCAGACGTCATCGGTCACGGTAAAGAGGTCTGTCAGGCTGAACATTTTCCTCAACACCGTTTACTTTGTCCTTGGATTTTCGCTCGTGTTTGCGGTGCTTGGGGTGATACTCAACAGTTTCCTTGTCAACTTGGGCACAGGATTCCAGAGCACGCTGCAATCTATAGGCGGCGTCGTGATTATCGGGTTTGGCGCCTACCTGATACTGTCCATGAAGCTCAGGGTGCTCAACTTTGAAAAGAGGATGACGTCGCTTCCCAGATTCAAGACGACATACATCACGTCTTTTGTTTTCGGTGCGGCGTTTGCGACAGGGTGGACTCCTTGCGTCGGGCCGATCCTTGGTACAACGCTGACACTCGCGGCGACCTCTCCCGGCGCGGCCTACAACTCGCTGCTTGCGTACGCGCTCGGCCTTGGTGTGCCCTTCCTGGTTACGGGGGCGTTCTTTTCGCAGGCTACGAAGGTGATAGGCAAGATGGTAAAGCACCTGAAGTATTTCAACCCAATAATGGGGGCCGTGCTGATAATTCTGGGCATCCTGGTCTTCACAAATCAGCTGAGCATCATCGGCAACTTCCCGCTCGCTAACGAGATAATCAATCTGGAGAGGGGCATATGAATACTGACAACCTGAGCGCGCTTGCGGTAGGAATCGGGGTTGTCGCGCTGATCGCCGGGTTTGGCGTCTACTTTAACAGTCCTGGCCTCAATAGCGCAGCATCTGGCGAGAATTCCGTCCCCTCGCTAGTGGCGGATGATGGCACGGCGGTAGACAAATCCAGATTCAAGCTGGCTCCAGAGCTTGTAGGGATCAGCGGCTACATCAACACCGACTACGTGTCGCTTGCAGACCTGCGAGGAAAGGTGGTGCTTGTCGACTTTTGGACCTACAGCTGCATCAACTGCATCAGGACCATTCCGTACCTTAACGCGTGGCACGAAAAATACGCGGACGAAGGGCTGGTAATAATCGGCGTTCACACGCCAGAATTTGAATTTGAAAAGAATTATGACAACGTCAAAGCAGCGGTGGAAAAGTTTGGGATAGAGTATCCTGTGGCTCAGGACAACGACAAGGGCACCTGGAAGGCTTACGAAAACCGGTACTGGCCGCGCAAGTACCTTGTCGATGACGAAGGCTACATACGGTACGACCACATCGGCGAAGGAGCCTACGCGGAAACCGAAAAAGTGATCCAGTCGCTGCTCGCCGAGCGGGCGGCTGCGCAAGGGCAGACAGTCAACATCGACGAATCGATCAGCAGCCCTGACAGCGCGCAGAGCGTCGACTTTGGCAAGATCAGAACGCCCGAGCTGTACTTTGGCTACGACTTTGCAAGGGCCCAGCTTGGAAATTCCGAAGGGTTCAAACCCGGCCAGGTGGTGACGTACACGATTCCGGAAAACACGGCGATCAAGCCCAACATAATCTACCTTTCCGGCGACTGGAAGAACAACCCAGACAGCATGGAACTCCAGGGCGGTGTCGGTAAGGTCGTTCTGACGTACACTGCAAAGGCCGTAAACATTGTTGCCGGCGACACCGGATCGCTGCAGATATCTGAAGACGGCTCACAGCTCACGGGCGAAGCCCGCGGCTTGGACGTTTCAGAGAATGGGGAGGTCAGCGTTGACGGGCAGAGGCTGTACAACCTTTCGATGCACGACAGCTACGGGACGCATCAGATCGAGATTACCGTAACAGGAAATGGATTTGACATTTACACGTTCACTTTCGGGTAAAGCTTGCCTCACTCCATGCCTTTTCTTGCAAAATTTGCTTTTTGTTGCTTTCGGCATCCGCAACCACTAACCGCCTTTTAACGCCACCATTAGCCTCAGAGTAGCGCGTTCCTTAAGTCAGGACTGCTTCTTGAAAAAACCCAAAGGGGAGAGCATTGGAAGCTTTCCCGAGCATCCCGTTCTCCCTTGGCGGCATCGCCGGAACGCGACGATGTCGCTACTCTCCCCTTTGACCGATTAATGCGCGCTTATCGACGCAAGCTGACCTAATGATAAAATTTTCTAGAAAAAATCACCACAAAATCCTTTACTGATGATCTGTAAGCAAATGCAGCGGTTACTGCTTTACAGCCGCGAGACCACGCAAAGGTCGCAAGTACTGCCTTGCCGTTGCAGATCCGCGTCCGTGCCAATGGGACAGCGGTCTGCAACGGCATTATCATTCTTTTTTCCTGAAGCCAAAATAGCAGGAGTGGCAAAGCTCCTTGCCATAGATCACTCCGGCGTTGCCGCACTTGGCGCAGTTCTTTTCATGATCTATTGTCGAGTCCAGCGACTTGGCTTTTTGCAGGCATTTGCCGCATATAGGCGCCTCCAGGTTGTAGCTGGAAAGAAATCCGACACCACACTGGGTGCATTTCAGGCTGTACATCTTGCCCTTTGGTTTCCAGCGACCGAACAGTCCCACGCCAGCCTATTATCGCAACGGAATAATCAACCTATCGTCCACAGATACGCTGAAATACTCAGATGCACCGCATCAACAGCAGAAATGTCCGACACGAGCCAGCTCCTTGTAAGAAGAATCAAGGACGGCACGGTGATCGATCACATCGAAGCGGGGAGCGCGCTGCGAGTGCTCCAAGCACTGAGCATGACAGGCAAAGAGGGCAACGTGATCACTGCCGCACTGAATGTTCCAAGCAGCAAGCACGGCAAGAAGGACATCATCAAAGTTGAAAACAGGTTCCTGGAGACGAGCGAAACGAACAAGCTCGCGCTAATCGCCCCGCGTGCCACCATCAACATCATCAGGGACTACAAGCTCGTAGAGAAGCGCAAAATACAGCTTCCCGATTCAATCGTCGGGATCTTCAAGTGCCCGAACTTGAAATGCATCACAAACAGCGGCGAAGAGATAAGATCGACCATAGACATTATTGACAAGGAAAAAGTCGTCCTCAAGTGCAGGTACTGCGCCAGGACCTTGTCCACCGACGAGCTGGTGTTCTGACGTTTCGAGTTATTTCTTTTCCTGGCCCGAGCTGTCCGCTTCCTGCACTCTTGAGAGCCTCTTTGACAGCTTGTAGCCAAATCCCATCGCTGCAAACAGCGTCACGACGCCGGCCACTCCAGTAATCATGACGTTTGTCTTAAGGACGTAGTGAGTAACCAATATCACCGCTATCATTGGAACTGATATTACAAGCGCCAGAATGGTGCCTGCGGCGAATACCCTTATCGTGCCAACCTTTCTCGGACTGTCGCCGCTCATCCGCGAAAAAAGTTCGCACTAGTAATTTATTAATTGTTGCTTCGTTGGGGAAGAAAAAATATTACTCTACGCCCATCTGTCTTTTGTAATATCCCACTAGCTTGGCGTGTCTTATCCTTTCGCCAGTGTTCTTTGCTTTATCCATCTTTGTCATGTGAGATCTGAGGTTACTGAGGTCGCACATGCACACGCCGGCAATTGGCCTGTACTTTGTCCTAGATATTTCGTGCTTTTTGCGGTCGACGTAGAAAATCGGAAGCTTGGTGAGGCCTACCGTTGCCAGTATCCCGCCTATGATCGAGTAAAGCACAGAATCCGACATCACCGGCGACAGCATCAGGGGCACAAAGATCGAGATAACCACGCCCGCCGGAGTGGCAAACATTGCAAGCCCTGAAAACCGATCGTACGGCGCAACCTCACGCTCGAATTTGTCAAGCAGGTCCTCGAGTTTTCTGTCCAGCTTGTTCTCTGCAGCGAGTATTTCCATCATCTGGATATGATCCCGTGCCGCTTAATTAAGATTATTCATGTAGGCTCGCCTTTCGCAGCATTCTCGTAACAAATTCCATCAGAGGTAATGGATTCGCAAGAATGCCGCGGACAAGATGTAATAAATCTGCCACAAAAGCTTCGAGAAGCACACAATTCCTCAATAAATCTTTTGATAAAATTGCCAAAAGTGAATAAATTAAGTGCAAGTTATTCGTGTCATAATTTTTCATATTTGTGATAATACATGCGCATATTATTTTTTGCGTCAATATTTAAATCTCATACGATTCAATTCCCAAATAGAAGAAATCTTGACCGCCGGCAGAACCAGACTTGTATACGTCAATCACCCTCTGAACAACCTCTCTCCGGACTTTATGGTAAAGTCGGCATGGGTGAGCACCGCTCTGGCATTGATTCTGACTATCCCCCCGGTCGGGCTGTTCATTTCTCTGTTTCAGATAACTGGCAACCTTATAGTAGCAGCAGGCGTTGGGTTCGGGCTGCACTTCTTGATACTTGCGCTATCGGGCAAGATCTCGTCAGCCCTTTCGACCCTGTTCGAAGACTAGCCTTCCGCTGTCGCAAATTTTCTAAATACCTAAATTGATCCCGCATCTACACTTGGTGCGGAGTTGATGGCGATTGAGTAAGATCAGCATGCCCGGCAAGATCTTTGGAACGGTCTTATCCCATGGAATGAAAGGGAGGTTGCTGACAAGAAACGAGCTGCAGACTCTTGCAGAAGCCCGCGACATCGAAGAGCTCGTCACCAGGATGAAAAACACAGTGTACCTTGACGCGCTTTCAAAGCTAACAAAGCCGTTCACCGCGGAAAAAATAGAAGGGGCTCTAAGAGAGAACCTGGTTAACAACCACGTAAAGATGGTCAGCATCGCCGGCGGATCTGGCGTTTTGAACGCGTATTTTGTAAAATACATCACCTGGAACCTGAAGCTGATATTGAAAGGCAAGGCTCTGGGAAAATCCTACGAGGAGCTCTTGCCCAAAATAAACCTGAGGGCCGAGGAGCTGGTCGGGAGGCGGGACACAGTAGTAAAGGCCCTGGTGGCCAAGACTCTGGAAGAGGCGGTGGCCGCCCTTGCAGGAAGCGAATTCGGAGAAGACGCGGCAAAGGCCGCAGCCGTATACAAGGACAAGGGCGATCTCAGGATCTTTGACACCTACATTGACCACGTGTTCTACCGCGACTTGGGGAGGGCGATGACCGTCGAGTCGCAGTCGCCGGACGTGAAGAATATCGTCGCGGTCGACATTGACTCCTACAACATACTCGCAGTGCTCAGGGGCAAGTACTGGGGGCTCGGCGCAGCGGATATCGACGAGCTCATCGTTGCCACAACTTCAAAGGTCTCCAGGGACACGCTGCAAAAGATGATCAACATCGAGAAGGTTTCTGAAGCGATTTCGGAGCTGGGAAGCACCGTCTACAAGGACGTAATTCCGCAGTCCGCAACCGACGACATCAACGCTATAATGCAGCTTGAGGCCGGCTTTGAATCGATGGAAGTGAAGCGGGTCATCAACTCGTTCAGGAGCATGTTTACAGTGGGCATTATGGTCGGGGCACTGAAGCTGATGCTGATCGAAGTCAGAAACCTCTCTGCGATTGCGGCCGGGGTCGAGCAGAAAGTCCCAACCGAATCCATAATGTCCAATTTAATAAAGCCAGAATAGCCAGAGCAGTCAGGATTTGTAGACTTTAAGGTCTTTCAGGACCTGTATCACCACAGGAATTTCGATGTCGAGCTGCATCGCAATGAACTCTTCCGAGATGCCCGATAAATAGAGGTTCCTTACCACGTCAGCAGTCTCGTCGGAAACTTTTGTTGCCATTGCGACGCACATTGATCCGCCCAAGTTCAATTTAAGAATTTGGATACTTGCCGGGAAATGCTAGGCCTTTTTCGTTAGGGGAACCCGCGGGTCCCTCCAAATAAGGTTGGAGTAGAGCATCTTGGGCACAATTTTTCTGAATTCGGTGCCATCGCCGCCGTACCACTTTGGAAACCACTCGTACAGGTGCAGCCTAATAGTCTGTATGTAGACGATCAGCCCTTCTATGAGCATGATGCCGATGTTGCCCCCTATCAGGACCGCCAGGCCGCCTCCGTGTTCATACGACTGGTTTACCGTCACGAGCAGCGCAACATGCACCAAGAGCATGATCCCAATTCGGGTGTAGCTGATAACGTTGGACAGCACCTCGATTATCCTCACAAGGATGACTTCGATCACAATCCCCATCAGGCCGGTTCCCTCGTCGTGGCCATGCTTTGCGGCTATCTCCTGCTCTTTCTTTCCGCCAAGGATCATCACCCCGACGGTTGCAAAGAGCACCGGCGGAGCCGCCTTTGCCACCACGTCGACTGTCACCCAGTCGCCAAACACGTAGG
>CAZNOV010000017.1:0-5770 GCA_964574725.1 uncultured Nitrososphaera sp.
GTGGGGGCTCGATCTTGTGCGAATTTTCTGAACTCTGGAAAGCCTCGGGTAATTCTCTTCCAGTTCAGAATGATATCATTCGTTTCACAAAATATCTTGATCGGTTTGTAGTAGTTGCGCAGTGTTCCAGCTGTTATTTCCTTATTGTCGCAGCGGTTCTTTTGGTAGGCAATAAAGCGAACGACAAGGTCAAACGCCCAGTCTATATCGTTTTTGCCTTTCTGAACAAACATTTTCGCTTGTTCCTGAAGGGAACCTTCAAGCTGAATAGCTTTGAAGAACATCTCTAGTTTACGTTTGTATTGTCTTCTGGTCTCGTGACTACCAATCGAATCTAGAAAAACATCGAGTGGTTCAGTCATTGATGCGTTTAGGCTCCATTTGCCATTTAGTATAGCAGTGGAGTCCAATTTAAGGTGCTTTAGAGAAGCGGGTTCGGAGGGATTCGGACCCTCGACATTTTAACCCACAATAACTGACTGGTTAAGAGCCAGACGCTCTACCTGGCTGAGCTACGAACCCGCGGAAATTTTTCAAAGGTAAGCGGTATTTAAATGAACCTAGAAGCTATGCTATCTTTGCAGTCTGCTCGTTCTGCTGGATAATCTTTACAATTGCTTCCGACACTGAACAGCTCATCCGCTCTTTTTCCTTCAGGATATGCCTATACGCGTCAAGAGTAATGTATACCGGTATAGAGCCCGTTCCCTCAAGCAACGCCTTTACGCGGTAGAGCCCGTTTTCCATCCCTCTCTCCGCCGTCTTTCTCAACTTAACCTTGTCCATGAAGCTGCCGAGCGGACCCATCGGCATGTCATAGTCGACGGTCATTGAAGTCCTGCTCTTCTTCTCTGACAGCTCTTCAAACTCGACTGTGATCTGCCACCGCTTGAACGGCCCCTCTATCATCTTTGCAACTATCTTCCGCATCGGCACATAGTCGATCGTTTCGCAGTCCCACTCTAGCTTTTTGCCGTCAAAGTCGCCGGATATCCTGAAAATAGTGCCAACACCAAAACCATTCTTTACTTCAATGGGGATTACATTGAGCCCCATATTCTCCGGGAACTGATCAGCCATGTGCTCCGGCCTCGCAAAATACGTGAACACTTCGCTAATCGGAGCGTTAATTTCAATGCTCTTTTGGATAACCGTCATCGGGAAAAACAAGCCGGCGGACTGAATTTAAAGGTTTTGGGCAGGAACGATTTGTCTGAATCTGCATCAATTAATTCCTGAACAGGTGAATGACTTTTTATACAACGCTGGCAATTAACTCTCAACATGACCAGTCAGATCTCTACAAATGGCGTGAACGCAGAAGTGCTGGGCTCATTCATGGGGAACATGAAAAGCAATCCGGACATGGCAACTGTTACATTTTCCGTCAAGACAGCATGGGAAAGAACTGGGTTCAAAGTGATATCAACAGGCAAGGATTTTCTTGTCGGGGGCCAGCAGATGCAGCGCGACAACGGCTTCACGTTACAGTCGGACTTTCCAAAGCAAATGGGCGGCATGGGCGAGGGACCCACCGTCTGCGAAACCTGCATGGCGAGCATCGCTACCTGCCTCACACAGACCATGGTTGCCTATGCAACCATGATGGGAGTTCAGCTTGATCGCGTTGAGGTTAACACGGAAGGAGACGCCGACCTCAGAGGGTTCACGGGGATATCCGAAAATGTGAGACCCGGAGCCCAAGAGTTCAGGATCAAGGTTCACTTGGAGAGCAACACTGCGGCAAAGGATCAGTTGGAAAAACTGTACGAAATGGGCAGGAAGTTCTCGCCCGCTATGGATACGATAACCCACGGCACCGTCATAAAGACTTCATTGGTCTGAAGCCCCAGATCAGCAGAAGGGAACAACTACCTGACCGAAGGTAGTACTGAACTGGACAGAAGATCCTGCAGGTCTAGGCGAGCGGGTTGCGATTTACTATTTCGTCCAGGCACGTGATTATGTCCTGCTTTGTAACATCGATAGGGTTGTTGTCAAGGTGCCCGCGGTCCGGCATGATCACGTCGGCCGCAGCATCGAGGGGCTGCTTCAACGTTAGGGGCTCGAACTTTAACTTCTTCGCAATTTCCTTAAAGCGATCGTAAAACATCGACTTGTTGAATCTGTGGGCAACGGTGGTGCACGAAGATAGCGCGTAGCCATGCGGCACTCCTTCGTTTGAGAACACATACGACAGCGCGTGGCCAAGCGTGGTAGAAGAGTTGCCAAAGCCGATGCCGGAAAGCATCGCCCCATAAGGCAGCAGATCCTGCTTGTCGTTAATGATCGCGTCGTAAAGGATGTCAAAGGCTTCCTTGCAAAAGAAACGCGTAAACGGGTTTCCGAGCTTGCTGTCGTAGCCCTCCGATGCCTGGGCCGCAGCGTCGCAGGCCGAGTTGCGCATTATGTTGAAGGGCGTGCCTGGAAGGAAGTAAGGATCCACTATCGCGGCATCCGCAAGGAACGCCTCGTCCTGCAGGAGTTTTTTCTTGTGGTTAAAGCTAATCACGGCATAGGTGGTCATTTCGGCGCCCGTTCCAAACGTTGTCGGAATCAGAATCTTGGGGATGCCGGTGGTCTTGCTAAGATACTTGCAAACATCCATGGAGCTCCCGCCTCCGAGCCCGATGTAGCACGAAATATTCTTGCCTTCGTACTGCTTCTGTATTGCTTCTACTGTCTCTATAGCAGGATCGGGCGTAACCTTGTCATAGATTTCATAGTTCTTGATACCCATGTAATCGAGCCACTTGTTGTAAATGTCAGGCGTGGTCGTGGTAATAACGAGAGCGTGTTCCGGGTATGGAAATTCTTTGGCAGCGTTCTCACCGAACATGATCTTTTTCGGCATCAGCACCTTCCAAGCCATGTCCTATGGGTTTGCCTGGAGGGGTTTTATGTCTTACTAGAAATGTCTACAATTGCTCTTTCAGTTGCCCTGCCATTTGCTTCTTTTCCAACCGCATAAGGTACACTATCCCTATCACAACAAATACCTCGACCGATTTTGCCAGAATTCCGGCAACATCGATATCCTCCGGGCCCTGGTTGGGCGAAAGCGGCGGAGTAAGCGTGACTGCGTAAGCGTAAAGCCCCAAGAGGATCGCCGTGCCCACCAGCCCAAATAGATTGACTGCCAGAGTTTTCCTGTAGTGGCCCCGCGGGCTCGCCCTCCCGGTAGTTGGAGCGACAAGCGTAAGCATGGTGTATAGCACGCCGTAGGTGACCTGCATCCCTCCGGCAGCAATGAGAAAGATGCTGTACTCTATCCGTAGTGATGCGTGTCCCGAATACACTGCGAAATGCACCAGCCCGCCAGCGATAGCCGCAAACGTGACGATGTAGCGCATCGTGTCACCTGGGCTGGAGACGAACTTGCCGCTCTTTTTTCTGCTCCAGTAGGTCAGGCCAAGGACGGCGCCAAACAGCGCGAGCGGCGCAAAGACTGCGCCTGCTATAGTGGAAACATAGATTGTGCCAAATATGTCAGATATCGCGACGTTAAAGATCAGGCGCTCGCAGTTGCAGCCGGCACTGCTGGAAAGAGTGGTTCTCGGCGGATCTATCGCGTTAGAGTTCACCTCGCCGTCGGCTATGCTTAGGACGACCTGGTAGCCGCCCCTCTCTGGAAACGTGTAATACGCTTCGAAATCCCCAGTCTCGCGCATCGTCCAAGGATAAGCCTGAAGGCGATCGCCTGAAGAGGCGTAGACTTCTACCATGGTCTGGATGTTGTAAGTATCGCGCCCATCCCTGTCCTGAACGCTAAAGAGGATTGCAGCCGGCTCGCCGGGCGGCGTGTAGTCCGGCTCGAGCTGCATGAATACATAGTATTCGCCTACCCCGCCACCTCTGGCATTGTAATGGGCAAAATGATCGAAATGGCCGTACGCTACCGGTATTGATGCTGCGAACATCAGAGCCAGGAGCGCCGTCAACAACACGGCCTTCTGCATGCGTAAAAGATCACACTTCCTGTATATTACTGTGCCTTGGCGGGGAGCTCTTTCACTTTTTCAAGGCGGTACGCGTACAGCACAGTCATCAGGACCATGGAGAAGAGCACGATGCCAAGACCAAGGTGCGTAGTAACTAGGATCGCATGAAGTCTCTCAACTATTACAACGGCTCCTAATGCTATCTGGCCAATGACCGCCGCAGCGGCTATCATTACTGCGATCTTCATGCCCTTTGGTGCCTGTTTTGACTTTAGCGTAAAGGCCATCGTGGCCAGCACAAGCAGTCCGGTGGCCGCGGCAACGGATCTGTGGAAGTATTCGATGATAAAGTCCTCGTGCGGCGCCAAGCCCTGCGGGCAAAGAGGCCAGTCAGGGCAGCTGAGCCCAAGGCCGGAGGCGCTCACGTATCCACCGATGAAGATTAGCGAAAAGAGGACTAGGAGGGAAGAGAGTGACAGGGCCTTGAGCAGCTGCATTGCCTACTCGACTGTCAGCTTGCCCTGCATGTACGGATGCACTTGACAGAAGTAGTCGTACTCCCTAGGCTCTAGGTTGGCAGTATCTATGCTGAACGTCTGTCCGGCCTCGAGGAATCCGGTGTCAAATAGCTTTCCCGCAGTTGCGCCGGGTGCGGTGCCGTCTGTGATCGTGTGCAAAGTATTATCCTCGTTGACCACGTTGATCTTGTCGCCCTTCTTCACTTTAATAGGGTCCGGATCGAAATCCGGATTTCCCTGGGTGGCAGAGCCCTGGAGTATCTTTATGGTCGGGCCCGCCGGTTCGCCACCAGGCGGAGGCGCGCCTACTTGCCCGGCCGGAACAATCGTAAGCTGGCTTGTCATGTACGGATGAACCGTGCAAAAGTAGGGAATGGAATCTCCCTCTTTGGCGTCCGTGAGCTCCACAGGATCCGAGCTTTCGCCTCCAAGAATAATGTTAGTGTCGAATAGCTTTGCTTTGTTGGGGTCGTCCGGCCCAGTTCCCGAAGTTGCAGTATGAGGAATCGGATCCTGATTGTTCCACACGATCTTGTTGCCCAGCGGTACCTTGCCGTCGTCTGGGTCATAATCAGGGTTCCCTTCCGTTGCTGCCCCAACCAGTATTGCAATGGTCGTCGTACCGGCCTGCGCTGGAGGGGGCTCCACGGGAGGCGGTGTCGGTGGTTGTATTCGCGCCACCGGAGGCGGATTGGCATACATTTCGTCAAAGAAAGTCAGCACGATGCCGGCGCCCACGGCGAGGGTGATGCCCACAATGAGAATTCCTTTCAGCATCCTGGCCGGCGAAGTAAGGATGATCGGATCCTTGTTTTCATGCTCTTCCATACAACGGTCCTCCTAGTGGTGCGGCTCCCGTCTGGTGTAGTCGTAGTAGTGCTCTCCAAGTTCAAAGGGATCGTTCATCTTTGCGGGCTTGCCCTTGATTGCGCTAGTTATCAGGTTTCCGATAAGTAGCGCTGCCCCGGCTGCATTGATCCAGGCCCCGACAGTGGATATCTGATTCATAATAATCAGCGGCTCGATCGGCAGGTAGTCAAACGTCCTCCTTGGCTGGCCATACAGCCCGAGCACGTGCTGGGTAAGGAATATCACGCTGGAACCCGCGAACAGAAGCCAGAATGAGATCATGGCGAGGCGCTCGTTGTACATCCTTCCCGTAATGAATGGGAAGAGGTAATGCAGCATTCCAATGAATGCAAACGTAATGAGGCCCATGACGAATAGGTGGAAGTGCCCAACGACCCAGTACGTGTCATGCGTGAGAAAGTCAAGCGGCATAGCGGTGTTTACAATCCCTCCGGCCCCGGC
>CAZNOV010000017.1:5870-15610 GCA_964574725.1 uncultured Nitrososphaera sp.
CATGCGTGAGAAAGTCAAGCGGCATAGCGGTGTTTACAATCCCTCCGGCCCCGGCATAGAAGAAGAGGACAAGCCCTCCGAAGGCAAATGACATCGGCGCCCGGAACCTTATCCTGCCTCCCCACATGGTCGCGGTCCAGTTAAAGACGTGCATGGCGGACGCGGGCACCGCGGCCAGAGTGCCTATCATGAAAACGGTCTTTTCCGTAAAGCTCATGCCGGTGGAGTACATGTGGTGAGCCCAGGAAGCAAATCCCACGATCGCGAGCAGGACGAACGCCGTAACCCCTGACTGGTAGCTAAAGATGGGCTTCCTTGAGAACTTGGATATGATCTCGTACATCATGCCTATCGCCGGTATTGCAAAAATGTACACCTCTGGATGGAATGTGAACCAGAACAGGTGTTGGTACGCGATAGGGTCTCCTCCCATTGCGGGGTTGAAGAAACCGGAAACGCCTAGCCTGTCAGTGTAGAGCATGATAAGTGCCGCTGCGAATGTCGGTATAGCCACGAGAATCATTATTGATGTCACTAGAGTAGCCCAAACAAAAAGCGAGGTCTTCATCAACGGCAGGTCGGGGTGTTTCATCTTGAGTATCGTCACGATGAAATTAATGGCCCCTAGAACAGACGAGATGCCCAGAATCTTTAGGCCAAAGATCCACATTTCAGCGGCCGGACCAGGTGCCTTAAGAATGGAATATGGCGGAGTCGCGTACCACGTAAAGTCGGCCATCCCTAGCCAGACCAGCGCCATGGCGGGGGGGATCATCCAGAAGGCCGTGGCATTCAATTTCGGCCACGCCATGTCCTTGTACCTGACCATTATCGGGATCAGGTAGTTTCCTACGCCAGCCGCAAAAGGCAGCAGCCACAGGAAAAGCATGTTCGTGCCATGCGTCGTGAATATTCTGTGGAATGTGTTTGAATCCGGGATAATCCCTTGGTTGCCGGGCAGGAACAACTCGGATCGGATGGCCATTGCGAGGGCGCCACCGATCATAAGTGCAGTTATCGCA
Organism: uncultured Nitrososphaera sp.; assembly: GCA_964574725.1. Taxonomy (GTDB): domain Archaea; phylum Thermoproteota; class Nitrososphaeria; order Nitrososphaerales; family Nitrososphaeraceae; genus Nitrososphaera. The sequence continues at coordinate 6,893 of CAZNOV010000017.1, forward strand.
AGGATGATGTACAGAAGTCCAATATCGGTGTGATGAGTTGAAAAGAGGATCTCCCACATCGCACGCGGCTTCTTTACTTCAAGAACCATACTCTTCTACCCCACATGGAATAAGGATCAAATAAAAGTATTTTGGTCTTGGAAAAAAAGGAATAATTACGTTACGAAAGTCTTGCTGTGTCTCCGGCGTCTACAACGGAGCTCGCAGGCAAGTACTTTTCTTCGGCATCTTCGAACGCTACATTGGTCGCATCGGGCTCTTCGACGATCAATTTCGCGCGCATCTGATAGTGGCTAAAGCCGCAGAATTCCCTGCACTGGATGAGGAACTCGCCTGTCGCGTCGGGCATGACCCACATTGTGTTTATCCTTCCAGGCACGGCGTCCATCATGACAGTCAGGTCAGGGATGTTGAACGCATGGTTGACGTCTCTGGAAGTGATTTCAAACCTGTAGGGGACTCCCTTCGTCAGGTGAAGCTCACCAACCTCCTTCCTGCCGTCCTCGTGCTCAAACGTCCACAACCACTGCTGCCCGAACACCTTTACTACCTTTGACTCTGGTGGCGCGTGGTCCAGCAGCCTTTCGACGTCCCACGAAGCAGCGCCGACGTAAACCAGTAGGGCAATCACTACTCCGACATAGACCCATTCAAACGTCGCATGACCCATTACCGGCGACCCTCCATGGGTTCTCTCGGGAAGGTTTTCTTGTTGGATTCTCTGAACTTGAAAACGACGTACGCAAGTACGCCCATCAGAACGGCGCCCACCGTAAAGGCGATGACCATGAGCCTGTAAAAGAGGCCCCAGATCTCCACTCTGTTGATGATGTAATCGCCGGGGGTTTGCTGAGCAAAAGCCAGAACCGCGTCGTTGGCCAAGAATGAGACTGTCAATGCAGCCGGGATAAGTAACAAAATTATTCTTGAAGCCAACGGTATACTCCTGCTATCACACAGTCTGAGATTGTTATTTAAGTTTTTCACATCGCGGTCATTCATCGGGATACCGGTGTATCGCCATCACATTTACTCCGGATAGCGAGTATACCCTGCTTTCGTGTTTTAGAATTGTCAGCGACGCGTTGCGAATATGCCACCGGTATAGCGCCTCCGGCTTGAGGTCGAGGATGGATGCAAGAGCGGCCTTGATGGGATCCAGGTGCGTGATCGTGAGTATGTTGCTGTCTTCGTGCCGTAGCACCGCGTCGTCAAGGAAGCTCTTTACTCGCCGTTTCACCGAACTAAAGTTTTCGACGCCGAATCCTGCCAGAACGGGATCGCTTTCAGTGTAGAACCTCATGAACAGGTCGCCGTACTTTGAAGTCACATCCTCGTAGTTCATGCCAACCAGCTTGCCCAGCTCGATTTCGTAAAGCCGCTCGTCCACTTCGTAAGCCATGCCAAGGGTATCGCAAACTATTTTCGCAGTTTCGATAGCCCTTGTCACGGGAGAAACGTACACCTTGCTTATTGGGATGCCTTTCAGGTTTTTTGCGGCATGGGCCACCTGCTCCTTTCCCTGCTCGGTAAGGTGTGCTTCTGCATGCCGGCCGACGAGAATCCTGCTGACGTTATTATCGGCCTGACCGTGACGCATAAAGATGACAAGGGGCAACGACTGTATGCACAGCGGAGCGATCGCTTAATAATTTTTTTCAGGTCGGCAATACGCACTAGACCCAAAGTTAATATCCAAATTGCTTCTGCACGACCATATGAGAATCGGCATAGTCGGCGGTACCGGAGGCATGGGTGAAGGCTTTGCACTTCGGTGGTGCCAGAAGCATGACATAATAGTTGGCTCCAGGGACGCCCAGCGGGCAAGGGACGCTGCAGATAATTACATGAAGGCCGCAAAGAATGCATTTGGCGCGGGGATGGCCGGCAGCATTTCAGGCAATGACAATTTCGCGCTCGCGACGGATGTTGACGTCCTGATACTTTCGATTCCATACGAGAATATCGCAGACACCTGCAGCAAGATGTCTGGGCAGATTCGGGAGGACTGCATCGTTGTTTCTCCCATAGTTCCGATGACGCGCAATGACTCCGGCTTTATCTACATCCCGCTAGAACAGGGCAAGAAACCGGCGGCAGAGCTGGTCGCTGAAGGGCTCCCCCCTAGGGCGAGGGTTGTCTCTGCATTTCACACGATATCTGAGGTCAAGCTGAAAAATGTCGGAGAGAATCTTGACGCTGACACGTACATCTGTGGCGATGACCAGAATGTTGTCGCCAAACTCACCGGTCTGGTTTCCGAGATAGAGGGGCTGAGGCCGCTGTACCTCGGGCCCCTGGCTCTTTCGTACCAGGCCGAAATTCTCACGCCAATGCTCCTAAATGCGGCGAAAAGAAACAAGTTGAAGAATCCTGGAGTCAAGCTGACGTAGCATAAACATTATCAGTAAATGGTAATCATACAACAGCTAGTGCCCGGAGAATGCGATGGAAAGAAGAGCTAGGCCGCAGCCGTCGCGGGAGAAACTGGATGTCTGCTATGGGCATCCTGTTCCTCGTTAGTGCCGCGATAATACTGGTGAGGAATATTGTGCTGTACAGTATCGATCCGTCTTTAGGAGCATTAGATCCAATAAGGCAGTTCCTGGGCAATTTTGTGAATGGACAGATTACAAACGAAAAGTTTGCACTTGCAATGATTGCAGGAGGCGGGTTCCTGCTTTTCTGGGGCTTCTTTAAGAAGAAAGAGGACTTTGGGCCTCCTGACGAGTACGAGCGGCGACGGTTAAGGTAGGGCGCCGGCGGCTGGTCGTGATTCGCCATAACGAGCTACTGCCAAGGAAATAGCCTCAAAAATGGAGCGAAACCTGGTACCCAGAAATATGTAATAAATTATAGCATCTGCTAGATTCGTGCATGAAATTAATACACGGATGCAAATTTGGAAGAAAATATTACAGTATAGTTTGCTTGAGCGAATAATTAGCAAAGTTAAAGTCACCGATGGGAGCTAAAAATGACGTCAGGTGGAGCAAGAAGCTCAATAATGACGAAAAAACCAAAAAGAATTGGTGGAAAAAGTCGAATGGCAGCGAGTAATTTGAGGACAAGGCGCGTGGCGAGGAAGACCCAACACACCAGGCGTCTCTCTGTACGAAAGAGAAAGGCAAGCCGCGGCAAGTCGCCATCTAGACGTGTGCACCTCGAAAAGGTCACCGCCAGGCCGGGATCTGCTGGGAAGCGGGTAGTCCGGATCATGGGGCAGGGGCAGTACTCCGTTGACAGCAGGATGCTGAAAAGGCTCAACCACATAGACGATGCCATAGTCGAGCTGGTGAGCAGGGAGAGGTCGGACGATGTGGAATTCAAGAAAAGGCTGACTGAACTGATCGAGACGGTGATACGAAGCTGCAAACCTTTGGATCCAAAAGACATGATTCGGTCTGACATCATACTGCCTAGCGCTGAACTTTCAGTGGACGAGGCAAAGAGGCTTTTCAGGGGAGAAGGGGTTATCCCCGCAGTCTGATCTGATGCTGCCCTAGAATGCAGAAAATTTCAGCTGGATCTGTTCTACTATCTGTGCAGAAAGCGCTCGAGTCTGTCCATCGCCTTTTCCAGCATCTCTTCCGGGGGCAGGTATACAATCCTGAAATGCCCCGACCCGTATGTTGAACCAAATCCTGATCCGTGCACAGTGAGCACCCCTGTGCTGTTCAGCAGGTCGATGACAAAATGCTGATCGTCGCGCCATCTGCTTGCAAGATTGATCTTTGGGAAGACGTAGAATGCCCCGTGGGGCACCTTGCACTGTATCCCCATCCCATTCAGCCGCTTTACCACATAGTCTCTCCTTTCTCTCAACTTGCCCACCATCCGCGCAATGTGACCCTGCGGGCCCCTCAGCGCCTGCACCGCAGCTATTTGCACCGGGAGATTCGACGCTATGCGAACACGAGCCAGCTTTGGAATGTCCTCGCGGAGACCTGCGAGTTTCTTTGACCTGCTGTTCATACAGATGTAGCCGCACCTCCAACCGGTCATCAGATAAGCCTTTGAAAATCCATTTAGCAGGATCACCGGCGCATCCTTGGCGACTTTGCCAATACCAGTAAACTGCGAGTCAAAGACTATCTTGTCGTATATCTCGTCGCAAATTACGTAAAGGTCGTGCTCTGTCGCAATGTCGATTAGCTGGCGCAGGCTCTTGCGATCAAAGACCTCGCCTGTGGGGTTGTTCGGACTTATTATGCACATCGCTCTTGACCGATGGGTGATCTTTGAACGGAGGTCTTCCAGGTCGGGCCGGCCGTCCGGGTACAGCCTGAATTCTACCGGCTTGCCGCCGTAGAATTTTGCGTACGAAGCGTATGGCGGATAGTATGGCCCGGGCATCAGCACTTCTGTGTTTGGATCCACTATGGAAGCCATCGTCATGTCAAGCCCTTCCGACACGCCGTTCGTGACGATGACATCTTCTTCGGTAACGTCGAGTCCCTTTTCAGATTCCTTTTCAACTATGGCCTCTTTGAGCTGGGGCAGCCCCTCCGAGTCGGCGTAATAGTTCTCATCGTTCATGACCGCGTTAACGAGCGCCTTCTTGATATGATCCGGAGTCTTGAAGTCAAACTTGACAGGGTCGCCAATGTTAAGGTAAATTATTTCCTTGCCAGTCTCGATGTACCTGCGCGCGTAGGTCGTAATGTCGCGAATCGCGTACTCTACGCCGTGCGTCCTGTCAGATACCTTCAAGATGACATCTAGAGGGAAAAGTCAGCCAAGTTAAAATGTTATCCAAACGGCCGGTCCGCGCGGCGGCGACTATTGGCAATAGACTTAAAACCTGTCTTGGCAGTCTTGCTTCACGTAGTTGGCCAGCTATGACGACGTGATGAGACTAGCACTCGAGAGGGGATTCTATTTCCCTAGTTGCGAAATTTACTCCGATGCTCCAGCGGGCTTTTGGGAGTACGGTCCATCCGGCGTAGTGATGAAAAACAAGTTCGTAGAGCTATGGCGGCGCGAGCTGGTCAGGCGCGATGGCATGATAGAAATTGACGGCTGCCAGATAATGAGCAAGAGTGTTTTTGTCGCTTCGGGACACATCGGAAATTTTACCGACCCGATAGTAAAGTGCACTAAATGCGGATCTACCTTCCGCGCCGACCGGTTCATCACCGAAAAAACAGGTCAAAGCGTGGCCGAGAAGGCGTCCAATGAAGAAATCGACGAGCAGATCGCAAAACGCGGGCTGAAGTGTCCAAACTGTAAGGGCCAGTTCGGGGCCGCGAGCAGGTTCAACATGATGTTCCGTGTTGGCATTGGACCGGCAGGAGAGGAGGCTTACCTGCGGCCAGAGACATGCCAAACGATCTTTGTGGACTTTGCACGGGTGTTCAAAACGATGCGCGGCCGGCTCCCGCTTGCAGTGGCGCAGATCGGCAAGAGCTTCCGTAACGAAATAGCGCCCAGGCAGAGCCTCCTGCGCCTCAGAGAATTCTACCAGGCAGAGATCGAAGTATTCTGCAACCCGAGCAGGCTCGACGACTTCCCCAGATTTGCAGAGGTAAAGGATACTGTCCTCCGGATTGACAATGGCACGAAGATGAACGTGGTGACGGCAGGAGAGTCCGTCGGCCAGGGGCTCGTTCCGAACAAGATGATCGCATACTACCTCGCGCTTCTGGTGCAGTTCTATGAAAAGACCGGAATCGACATTGAGCGCAGCAGATTCAGAAAGCTCTCCGATGAGGAGAAGGCATTCTACGCAGCAAGTGCGTTTGACTTTGAAGTGGAAACCAGCATTGGCTGGCTCGAACTTGTAGCATGCAACTACCGCTCAGACTATGACCTGAAGGGTCATGCGACTACGAGCAAGCAGAACCTTGAAGTCGTGGATCCTGCGGACCAGACCAAGGTGCTGCCTCACATTTTTGAGCTCTCGATGGGGATAGACAGGAGCCTCTACACCATACTCGAGCACTCGTACTACGTGGACAAGGAGCATGACGACAGGGTCGTGCTCAAGCTCAGGCCATCGCTTGCGCCCGTGCTGGTTGGCGTACTTCCGCTTGTATCAAAGGATGGCATTGATGATAAAGCCCGCGTAGTGCATTCTGACCTGAAATTGGACTTTGACGCGTTTTACGACGAGTCTGGATCTATCGGCAGGAGATACAGAAGGCTGGAAGAAATAGGCGCACCCTTTGCGGTAACTGTTGATCACACCTCGATGAAGGATGACACGGTCACCGTAAGGCACAGGGATACGATGCAGCAGGAAAGGCTCAAGATTCCGGACCTACCCCAGTTCTTACACAGCGCCCTGGCGCGCCGGAAGTAGCGGGACTCACCTTCCGATGGGAACAGATTAAAAGCTCATCGGGCAAGGACAGCCATGAAAAGGCAGGCCAGCGGCAAAGTCTCATCAGGGGATGACATAGCTGCAGAGAAGTGGCTTGCGGCATACCGGAACCCTGCTTCCAGAAAGGGGCCAGACGGATCTGTGATCATCCGGCAATTGTATGCCCCCGGATACTATGAAGCATATGACATGGCGCTTGGCTACGCCGAGAGGATGAACCTTGAGGTACTGTGGTTTCGCGAAAAACGTTCCTGCGGACCTTTCATGAACCGAAATTTTCCCGAGCTCGAAGCGCTCTGCACATATTGCAACAAAAAGTTCAACCATGTCGAGCCTGTTCCATGCGCAAAAAATGATTGCGCCGCCGAGTTCTGCTCCAGAGAATGCCTGACAGAGCACATGAGGTTGAGGCATCCGTAGGCCGGCGCCGGTTCTCCGGTTTGGTCAGATCAAATGTTACGAGGCGTATGCGCTGAGGGTCTCCCCGGAACTGGTCCAGGCAGCGGCTAGAGTACTCTGGCGGCGCGCCTTCATGCCACCCTGAAATGACAAAGCCCAGAGACAGGAATTCTGCTCTAAGCCGATCAGTCCACTCCGAGTACCGCCTATCGCTTACCGGCTGCAATAGCTCGTCTGTCACTTCCGTAATGAGCCGGAATTCCCCGGTGCTTTTCAGCTTCCTATGAACCATCATGTATAGCGGTCCCCAGCTGCCTGCCTTATTCTCGTCAATGTACTGGGGGTCGGGCAGGACCGCAAGAAAGGTGTCGACCGAAGCGTCGGGGAATTGCTGAAGGATTTCTTCAAATGCCCCATTCAGAACAAGGACGTTTCCCAAGCGTATCTTGGAGCTGGCCTGCCTGCATTGCTCGCCGTCAATCTCGATGCCTACGTGCAGAGCCCGGCTGTCATTTCTGGCAAGGCTTTCCAGCAATCTTCCGTCGCCCATGCCAAGCTCTACGACAACCCTTGGAAATATGCCAATCGTGTCTGCCAGCAGCATGGCTCAGGCTCTAAGCAGATCTGCTTCCATCAACTGTTGAACGAGCTGGACGACTTCTTGCTCGACCTGCTGCCTGGGCATACCGAGTTTTGCGGAAAACTGATCCGTGAGCTGGTTGATGGTTTTGGTCCCGTCGCAGCTGTTCCAGAATTCAATTATCGCGTCATTGACCATGAATCCCTGCTCCTTTTCGCTAACCAGGATAAGCGAGCCATCCTCCTGCTTTGTAGAATGACCGGTCTTGAGTGGCATGCTCTTTTCGTAATCGATCTGGAAGCGAAGCTTGGGCTTGCCAAATCCCAGCTTTTCGCGGACGGCAGGTTCCATCTTCTCAAGGGTCCAGGGCGGATCCCAGACGATTTCGACATTAATGCTGCCCACGCCGGCTATCTTGCCCACATATCGCTTCACGTCGCTCACCAACGTATCATGCAGCGGGCAGCCACGCGTCGTCATTGTCATCCTGATATCCACGTCCTTGCCGCTTCCTATCTTGACGCCATAAATCAATCCTAGGTCGACGACGTTGACCGGTATCTCTGGATCCATGCACTTTTTCAGCGCGTCATAGACCTGGCCCTCTGTTACGGCCCTCTGTGCGCCTGATGACATTATGATTAGCGGTAAGAAGTGCAAAACACGATAAATACTTTCGCTATCCCAAGAGCGCCTTGAGGTTCTTGTCGAATGGCGGTGAGAAGACTCCCTTTTCGGTAATTATTCCAGAGATTAGCTCCGGAGGCGTCATGTCGAATGCCGGATTGAAGACCCTGACCCCCTTTGGCGCGATGCGCTTGTTGCCCACCTTTACCACTTCATCTATGGAACGTTCTTCTATCACAACCTCGTCAGGGTCGCTCTCAAAGTCAAATGTTGAAAGCGGCGCGGCGACATAGAAAGGAACCTTGTGCTTGTTTGCAAGAACAGCAACTTGGTAGGTGCCAATCTTGTTGAATACGTGTCCGGTCCGAAGGACTCTGTCAGCGCCGACGATCACGCGGTTGATCGCGCCTCTGGCCATCATGTGTCCCACCGCGGTGTCCGGTATCAGGCTGACATCGACTCCGTCGTGACGCAGCTCGAATGCCGTGAGCCTTGCTCCTTGCATCACGGGTCTTGTTTCGGTTGCGATAACGCTCAGGCGCTTGCCGGCCTCACTGGCAGCCCTTATGACTCCCAGCGCGGTTCCATATGCTACAGTCGCGAGCGAACCGGCGTTGCAGTGGGTAAGAACCACGTCGCCGTCACTGAAGAGCCTTGCCCCGATGCTTCCCATCTGCCTGTTAACGTCAATGTCTTCATCAGACATTTTCAACGCCTCGTCGACCACGGCGCGCTTTGCCTCTTCCACTGTCGCCGCTCGTCTTGCCTTTGCCATAACACGCTCCAG
>CAZNOV010000018.1:0-15430 GCA_964574725.1 uncultured Nitrososphaera sp.
TCAGAGTCGACGCTATTTCCTGTACATTCAGCGTTCTCGGAGCCCCTTCCAGCAGGATGTGCGTGCTGCCCCTCACTATAGTGTACGCGCTCCTAGCGATAAGACCGGCTATCAGAAATGCTGCAAGCGGATCCACAATTGTCAATCCTGAATAGTACGCCACCAGTCCAGTGATTATGACGGTGACGGATGATACCATATCGTAGATAACGTGGGCAAAGGCGCTCTGGATATTGATGCTCCTTGTAGCGTGCTGCCTGAGCAGCAACATTACCGCGATATTTCCAACAAGGCCAACTGACGCTGCGGCAAGCATTATCGGCGCGTCCACTTGCCGCGGGAACATGACACGCTGGAACGCTTCGAGGATAATCCAGGCAGAAAGCGCAGAAAGCGTGATTCCGTTTCCAAGCGCAGCCAGCACTTCTGCCCGGTGGTAGCCGAAGGTCATGACACCTGAATGGCTCCTTGCCGACAACGTGACGGCAAATAGGCTGAGTGCTATGGCCATCACGTCAGTGAAGACGTGCACAGCATCGCTGACAAGCGATATGCTGTTGCTGAAATAACCGCCTGCAAGCTCGACCGCTGCTACCCCCGCGGTGATCACGAGCGCAGCCTTGAGCAACCTGGCCGGCTGCTGCACAACTCCTCCCAACATGGCTCATAGCAACCGACTATGTTTTTACAGTTACTGCAGTATGTTCTAGCCTGAGCCCATGGGAGCGAGCGGAACCAGCGCTGGATTCTTGTACCTTACTACCTGCGAGGCACCGTCCCTCGAATAGACTCCGTAAATGAGCCCCGCCTTGCCCACTGTGGTGTCCTTTAGTGTCACCATGATTATCTGGTTGTTATTTGATCGCTCAAGCAGGACCTTCGAGAGGTGCTCTGTATTTTGCGCGTCCAAGTGAGCGTCAACCTCATCCATCAGATAGAACGGAGACGGCTTCAGGGACTGCAAGGCGAGAAGGAACACAGTGGCAGCGATCGTTTTCTCGCCACCCGAAAGTGCCGTAGACTCGCGGGGAACATTCTTGCTGGGGAACTTTGCGAGCAGCATTACACCACTGGAAAAGATTTCCTCCTGGTTTTCGATTTGCAGCCAGGCAGAACCTCCTGTCATTTTTTCAAACGTGGCACGTATGTCGCCGTCCACGCGCTGGAATGCCTCCATAAAGACATCCCTCTTTTCCTGCTCGATGTGCTGGATAAAGGAAAATATTGAATTCCGCTCGTTCTCTAGCTGGTTTCTCCGGCCGGACATGCCGCGGTACCCGTCCATCACCAGCACGTACGACTCGTCCGCGCGCAGGTTGATTGCTTTCTTGACCGATTCGTATTCGTCAGACAATTCCTTAATTGGCGCCGCGACATCCATTTCGTCGAGGAGGCCCTTGAAACCCAGCCACGCAAGATCGTTACCTAGGCGCGATTCGTCTGCCGTGAGGTCAGAGATGTCCTTGCGGAGCAGCGCAGAGTCGCGTTCCACCGTGTTGTGTTCTTTTGACAGCCTGCGCTCCCTCTCTGACAGCTCCTTGATTTTTTTCTCGTATTCTTGAAGCACCGAGTACGCATCTCCAGAAGAATCGATGACCTGCTGCTCCTGGTACCTGAGCGCCCGGAGCTCTGTTTCGAGGGATTGCGACCTTGTCCGCACTTCTTCCACCTGCCTCCGTCTCTGCTCGAGCTCCAATGTGAGCCGCGCCTTTTCATCATCCAGTCCGGCCAGCTGACTGGACTCTAGCTCCAACCTGCTCTCAATACCCCCAAGTGCAGACGTTGACTGACCAAGCATCATGCCAGCCGCATCCAAAGCCTTGACGATTTGGCCACGCTCAAAGTTCTTCGCCGCAAGCATTGCTTTACTCGACGATTCGTCAACGACTCTGTTCATTTTGGACGCAAGAGCGGAGATGGACGGTCCCAAAAGTTCGAGCCTTCTTTTGTGCTTTTCATTCTCGACTGTAAGCCCGTCGTATTCTGCCTGAAGACCCTGTTTGTCCGCGAGTGCACGATTCAGCAATTCTTCCTTTGATCCGGTGGATTCGGTTTCTGCGGCAAGCCGATTTTCGAGGTTTTCAAGCCCGATCTCGACTCGTACGCGTTCCGCTTCTGCCTCACTAATCCGCTCTGCAATTTCCCGAATTTGATGGCCCTTGTTGCCGATCATCGTCGACAGCTTTTCGAGGGTTTCCCGCAGGGCTTCGACAGAGTCGCCCAGGAGAATTGCTTTGGTCATGTCTGAAATCTTGCTGCCAAAGTCGAGTGACAGCGACCCTCCTTCAGGCTCGAACAGTTCTCCTTCGACAGAGACCGCCCTGTAGCCCTGTCTTGCCAGCATGTAGGCGTTGGACGAAGTCCTTGTCAGTATAGTGTCGCCAAATAGAAATAAAGCCAATTTGTCGCTGCAGCCGCAGGCAACAAAGTCTGATAATCTTCCGATAACATTCACGTCGTCATCGGGCATGTCCGGCCTTGCCTTGAAGCGGGCAATGATGTCTAGCGGTATTATCCGGAGGCGAGGTAGCTTGCCTTCCTTTGCATAGGTAGCCATCTCGACCATCGACTTGACGTCCTTTACTACGAATGCTTTCATCCATTCCGAGCCGGCAGCAAGAACGGCTCTCTCGTAATCCGCATCCCACCGTATCAGATCATGGACTAGGCCTCGTACGCCGAATCGCTTGGCGTCCTGCATCAATTCGGCTATTGCGAAATCCTCGATCATCGCACTCTTCGCCACACTTGCGCGTTCCTCAAACTTTGTCGCAAGAGTCTGGCCCCTGGCCAAAAGCGCGGAAGATCTTGCAATCTCTGTTTGGAGGGTTTCCTGCGTTTCGGAGAGCCTAGCGATAATGCTGGTTATGTCTTTGAGCTTTTCCCTGTCAGATTGAAGTGCTGCTGAAAAATCAATTATGCTCTGTCGGGTTCGTCCGATTTCTGCCTGCACTGCGGCTAGGGAATCATCGTTTGATCTCGCCTTGAACCTGTTCGTATTGATCTTCTCCTCTAATGTGGCGGCAAGGATTTCCAATCTCCCCCTTAGCGATGTCATCCGCGCATGCCGCGTCTCCAGTTTCTGCCGAAAATTGGCGTACCTTGATATCTCGGCTCCGATCCGTTCCACCTCCCCATCGAGTAAATCCAGCTTTGCCTTCAGATCGGAAACCTCAATTTTTTTCTGGCTTACAGTTAGCCTCAGTGATTCCGCCTCTGCTGCTATGCTTTTTGACCGGTCCCCGATCGCTTGCTTTGACGTCTCGATAGCTGGAAGCCTTCGCTCAATCTCCGCTATCCGGCGCTCGGACTCACCGAGCATAGCCTTCGCTCTCTCGGACTCGTGCACAATGCTGGATATCCTGCCTTCAACCTGGGCCCTGGCTTTGTTTGCCGCATCCACTTCCCTAATGAACTGCGTCTTTTCCGCATCGAGCCTCTCAATCTCCTGTCTGATAGCTTCTAGCTCGCTCGAGAGCTGGATCGACCGCTGCGTATTTCCTTCAAGGACAACTCGGCCTGAGGCGAGCTTTTGCTTGACTGTCCTTATGCTGTTTGAGATCTGGATCGCTTTGAACCTCTTGAGCTCCGCCCCTAACTGTTCATAGCGAAGCTGGTCATTCCTCTCAGACTCGAGCTCGTCTATTCTCTTTCGTATCTCGCCCATTCTTGCAAATGCAACCTCCAGCCTCCTGTCGGCCTCGTCCAGCTGCTTCACGGATTCTGCCTTTTTCTCGTCAAAGTACGAAAGTCCGACTATGTCTTCGATTATTTTTCTGCGCTCCTCCGAATTGAGCTCGGAAATCCTCGTAATCATGCCCTGCTGTACAATATTCAGGTTGTTTGGCGCAGCCAGCACAACCTCAAGAAGCTCCATGATTGCCGCCTTGGAGACCGACTTGCCATTAAGCGAGTACTGGCTCTCACCATTCTGACCTTCCATCTGCCTAGTCAGTGTCACGTTGTCAGAATCAAGCGGAATCCCTCTGTCCGAGTTGTCGAAAGTGAGGCTCACCCTGATGAGCCTGTGGCTGCTGTTCTGGCTGTCATGGAAAAGCGACTGGAACTTGTCAACCCTGAGCGCCTTGGGGCTGTTTTCTCCAATCGCAAACATTATCGCGTCCAAAATGTTGCTCTTTCCTGATCCATTGGGCCCCGTAACCGCAACAAGGCCCTTCTCAAAGTTTACCACGGTGTTTCGAAATCCAAAGGACTTGAACCCGTAGACTTCGAGTTTCTTGATATGGACCAAAGAAAGCTATCGGGTTGAGTTTCCGGATGCGCTAATTATGCGTTGTAGCATCAAATCCAGCTCCTTTTGGTAAAATTTTTTTTATCACCCTTCTCAAGATCGAACAGCCTCTGCAACAGCCACCGGCAGGTGGGCTGGGCGTCAGCGCTGGCGCTTGCCTTCAACAAACTCTAGGAAATTGGCCTTTGCAACAGAATACGGCATCTGGATCGGGGGATGCTTGAAGCAATACGCCGATATGCTCTCAAGAGGTCCGCTGATACCTCTGTCAATTGCAATCTTGGCAGCCCTGACCGCATCTATCATTACGCCCGCGCTGTTGTAAGCGTCGACTACCTTGAGTTTGAGGTCAAGCTCTACCGGAATCCCGCCAAAGTACTGACCCTTTATTGAGATGTAGCAAACCTTGTCATTTTCCAGAAATGATACAAAGTCCGATGGACCTATGCGCATCGGCACGGGGTAGGGTGCCATGGCTGCCACGGCACTTGTCTTGCTTATCCTCTTGTCCTCAAGCCTGTCCTCATCGAGCATGTTGTAAAAGTCCGTGTCGCCACCAATGTTCAGCTGATAGGTTTCGTCAACTTTCACTCCGCGGTCCACGAACAGCTTGACCAGGGTCTTGTGCAGAACGGTGGCGCCCAGCTGACTCATTACGTCATCGCCTGCGCACACTAGCCCCCTGCCTTCAAATGCCTCCTGCCACTTTGGCGTGGAGGCTATGAAAACTGGAATTGCATTGATAAAGGCACACCCTGAATCAAGGGCTGCTTCTGCGTAATACTGAGTTCCTTTCCTGCTCCCGACTGGAAGGTAGTTGAGCAAGATTTCCGCTCCCGAATCCTTTAGAACCTGGGGGACGTTTACCGCTTGGCCTTCTGCTATCCTGACTTTCTCTGAAAGGTGACGCCCAATGCCATCCGATACCTCACCTTTCATTACCTTGACGTCCATTCTGTCCATATCCTTGATTATTCTGACCGTGTTGTTTGGCTTTGCATAAATAGCCTCGGAAAGATCCTTCCCTACCTTCGTCGAAGCTACGTCAAATGCTGCTACAAAATCGATATCCGATGGTTCAATGCCACCAATGTTGTAGGCAGTTAGACCTATCCAGTCGCCTGAAGACTGACGAGCATCCGGGTTATCCTTATAGTACCGGCTGCCCTGAACGAGCGCGGACGCACAGTTGCCAACTCCCGCGATGGCAACTCTAACTCTCCTGCCCATGACCTGCTGATGAGCATTGAAGTCTTCTTAATATATCTTCAACCTGTTCTCAAAATTTTCATTGTCAGATGGATGCCGATAACTCGGGTCTCTGCTGACTTATTATTTTGGAAAGACCGCGCATGTAGTTTCTCGCAAATGTCGTCACAGGCTGCGAGGAGTACCATATGCAGCCGAGAACCTGACAGTCGTGGCATGTTCTGGCGATCTCCCACTCTGGCGCATCCCATATTTCGTCAACACTTTTCTCGAGCAGACTGTACGTATTCTCGGGGCTGTTAAACTTCCAGCAGGGCACCATCACTGTTCCGTTTCCGTTTACAAATACGCTCTTCCAGACGCCACACTCGTCAAAGATCCCTCGGCCATGGTCGATAATCTGCTGGAAATACTCCGGAGGGATCATTACCTGCGGCGGCTCGCCGCGGCGCAAATGTTCCAGTATGCTTTCGCACACCCTGGTCATGTTCTCTCTGTCAGGCAACAGCGTATAATCAACATCCGACCTGTCCTCAACAAAGGTAAATGACACCGCATTGGCACCAAGCTCAAGTGCCCTGTCAAAATACGTCCCGTCGATGAATTCCTGGGTATTGTACTTTGTTATAACGCTGTTGAAATAGTGTGGAACACCGTATTCGGTCAGCAGGTGCAAGTTGTCCATCACTCTGTGATACATCTGAGGGCTGACACCCCGCACCTTGCAGTAAGACTCTTCATGAACAGAATCAATGCTGCATGTTACAAATTGAATGTACTTTTTCAATTCGTCAAGGTCGATTGTGTGCAGAAGGGAGCAATTTGTTATGAGCGTCACCGGCATCTTGATATCGTGCAGATACTTCACCAGTTCCATGAAATCTGGTCGGCTGGTTGGCTCGCCGCCTTCTACTATAGCCCACACGCAGTACTTTGATACCTTGTCAAATACCGACTTCCACTGGTCCGTCGTCAGGTCGCTATTGCGTACTAGCCTCATTTGGCCTTCCTTGTCGGGGTTGCCGAAAGGGCACATCGGGCAGTAGAAATTGCAGTAGTGCGTCATGCTGAATACCGCCACTATCGGCCTGCGCCTGCCCATGGCCCGGTTTGCGCTCCACTTGCCGATCAGTTTGATGGTGCGGATGGTATCAACCATGACTGGTTTTTCATGCACTAGGCATTCTTTTAAGCGGATCGAAGCAAAGAATTAACGATACAGCCATGAGCCACCACAGGCAATGAACATTCTGGATTTCGGGGTTGAGGTGATAGCCATTTCGGCTTCAGGGGTACTCGCGCCCGGTCCGATGTTCATCACCAATCTGATGTACGGTACGCGCCACGGCACGGAGGCGGGGCTCAAGATTGCGTACGGACACACGGCGGTAGAGCTTCCGCTAATAATTCTCTTGGCAGCGGGCATATTTTCTTCAGCTGCGGTGGCTTCCCTGTATGCAGACGAAATCGGGTTAGTCGGAGGCATCGCCATTCTAGGGTTTGCTGGGCTCCAGATCGCTAGCGCGATAACCAAAAGGAATTTCTCAGTTCCAATGATGCACGGCAAAAAAAGTCCTATCATAGCTGGTGTTGCACTTTCAGCGCTCAATCCCTTTTTTCTGATCTGGTGGTTCACAGTAGGACTAAAGCTCGTTGCTGACTCGGCTGCATTTGGACCGGTATTGGGGATAACCTTGCTATTCGGTTTCCACATATGGATGGACTATGCCTGGCTCGCTGCGACGGCATACCTTGCCTCGAAGGGAACATCCGTGCTCAAGTCAAAGTATTATTCTGCCTTACTTCTGGCCCTTGTAGCTGTCCTGGTGTATTACGGGTTGTATTTCATATTACAATCAAGAGGTGGCAGCATCTAGGCCTACGCGGGCACATTCATTCCAGATATCAAATTGTTCAGTCTTCACTTTGCTCGAGATATTGGAACATCGATAGTTGAGACATTTCTGACCCTACCATCTTCCGATTGAACCGTTTCAGAACCTAACTTGATCTGTCCGATCTTGTATCCGAGCGTGTCCATTCGCTTGACGATGATCTGTGCCACATCTACAGCTCTCGTGATGCTCTTTCCTCTGGCCTTGATCACGACGGTAGGTTCGTTTGCCAGCTGCACGAGAGTAGCAGTAACATATGTCATGAGCGGCTTTTTCCCGATAAAGATCTCATTGCTAGGCTTGACTTGTCTGACTGTGTTAGTGTTTGTAGACATGGCAGCGAATTAAGACGCATGGTGGCATATAACGTTTATTATAGAGGAATTAAGCCAGCTAAGCCGAGCTCAATATCCAATAGAACTAAAGATGTCTTAAACTAAAATTATGTTAACCAATAATAACTCAGGCTTTCGAGTCGTCTTGCGTAAATTCGTAATCATCATCAACAGTATTTGCTTCCAAATGAAAATTTGTCGGCATGTGATTCAGAAGCGCGGTATTTACAATGTTATAAAGCATTCCGCTACCGAGGCTCTCCTTTGTCGCCCTCAATATCATGACTGTAATTTCCGGATTGTCCTGAATGGTAGGTGCGTAAAGCTCGTACTTTGCCTTGATGCTGTAGTGTCTCAAGCTTTCGTTGATGTCTTTTCTTGCTTTAACAATCAATTCTTGAAACGCACTGAAATTGGAGGACATAATTGTACGAGTATGCACAAATACTCATAAACATGTTTTGATCGCCCTATGCATACACTACGTACGCGTAATTCTCGCCCGGCTTCTTGGGAAGTATCGTTTATTATCCTTGTCTCTATTCCTTGAGCTCGGCGTACTTCTTCAAAATGATTTCGAGATCCTTCGGGTTCGCTGCTATTTCTTTAACAGCTTCCGGATTTTCCACTTCATAGCAATGGAGTAACCCCTCCTCATCCTTGTAGAATAGAAAGACTTTGTTCTCATAGATGCAGTGGTACAATTGATCCACAATCAGCTTTTCTGTCCTGATCTTGATCCCATTCTCAGCGATTGTTACCGGGTATTCGGGGCCTTCGGCGGCTGCCATCCCAGATGAATATGCTCAGATGACTATTTATTTAGTGGCGAACAGGTCTGCGAAATGCATGCTGCCAGACGAAGGATGGCCGACGAAATTGTGAAGAATCGAACAAATCGAAGACATGCTCCAGATCCACGATTCAAATCGTTATCATGGTTCAGCAGAAAGCCTTAATCGGGGAGACGGGACAAGACCACTGACAATTGCTCTCCGGTGAGACGCAGGGTACCAACAATGCGTCAAGGATCATAATGCACATCGATCTTGACTATTTCTTTGCGCAGTGCGAAGAGGTCAAAAAACCTGAGCTGAAAGCCAAGCCCGTAGTAGTCTGTGTGTATTCCGGCAGGACAGAGGACAGCGGAGTAGTGAGCACCGCAAACTATATGGCAAGAAAATATGACGTCAGGTCCGGCATCCCTATCAAACTCGCAAAGTCAAGGCTTGCCGAAGTCCCTGATGCTGTATTCCTCCCGCTCGACGTGCGCTATTACTCTGAAATGTCTGAAGCGGCGATGTCCGCTATCGAATCCTTTGCGCAAAAGATTGAGCGTGTCGGAATCGATGAATGCTACGTGGACGCTTCTGATCTTGTCGTGAGTTTGGAAGATGCGAGTGGCCTTGCTCAGCAGATAAAAGATGAGGTCAAGAATCTAACAAACCTGACATGTTCGATTGGAGTTGGACCAAACAAGATGCTTGCAAAGATAGCATCCGACATCAAAAAGCCCGATGGTCTGACGATCATCGGGCCAGAAAAGGCCGCATCCTTGATTTCGAAAATGGGCGTGGAAAAGATACCCGGCGTGGGCCCCAAGACGCGTACAAGGCTGCTAGAGATGGGGGTAAGGACAGTAGGCGAGCTGGCCAGTCTAGACTCGTTCAAGCTCCTCGAGGCGTTCGGGAAAAAAACGGGTACCTTCATGTTTAACGCGGCAAGGGGCATTGATGAAGAGCCTGTAAAGGAATCAGAAGGTAGGAAGCAAATCGGCCGCATTGTGACCCTGAAAGGAGACGCGACTACCAGCGAAGAAATGTACCCCGAACTCTACAAGCTCTGCGAATCTGTATTCAGCACGGCTGCTGACAGGAAGGTGTCGTTCAAGACAGTTGGGGTGATATTGATCCTTCAGAACCTGGATCAAAGGTCAAAGTCAAGGACCCTGAAGACTCACTCAAATAATTTTGAGACTCTGCACTCCACTGCAAGGTCGATCCTTGACGAGGCAATGGGACAGACCAACAAGAGTGTAAGAAGGTTGGGAGTCCGACTCTCAGAGTTTCAGAGCACCACGGGGCAGGACACGATCTCGCATTTCATGGGTGGGTAGCAGGGCTGGGACTTGGTGCAACACTTCCGGGGTGCATTCGCCGCAACCTCCTACTCTCGGTGAAAATCACTATTGCTAGGTACACTCCGAGCCAAGGAAGGAACATTATCTCTCCAGCAACAGAGTGAAATGCCTCCCACTCTGCGACTTTCGTCGTGACGACAAGCGCATAGAGCGATAGCGCAGTTATCCTGATTACGTTTACCGATACGGTTCCAAACGTACCAATCGCGAAATACATTAGCTTGCGCCTTGTAGGCATCTCCATTTTCAGCAGGAAGGCCAGCATGACAAGCGTGTAGATTATCATGCTGTGTACGCCTGCGGACGGCCAGAATACCTGCAGGGCAAACGGACCGTGAAGGCCGTTGAGAATGAGGAGGTTGCCCCGCGCCGTCGCCGGGCTGGCAGTGCTGTTCGGATTCTCGGGACCAACGTTGGTTATGTACTGGTCGATGAAATTGATTACGCCCTGGTCTATCTGCAGGTATATGGGCACGATAACTTGAAGCGGGCCCAGAGTGTCAAAAGGAAAGAACGCGTCAAGGGAAAGGACCGCGGCATTTCCGGCCAAGTAAATCGCTCCTGCCGGTGCTATTTTGTACCACTTCTTTCCAAATAGCACGAAAAGCGAACTAGCCAAGTAGACTGACATGACCACAAAATCCCACATCCAAATCCAGCTGTCAACCAGGACAACATCATAGGACGGCGCGGCATTTCTGATGGATTCCTGAAGCCCATATGGAAGCGCGGCAAAGTATGCGATGGTGATCGCAGCGAGGCCAGCAGCTATCAGAAATTGCCTCTCGCTAATCCGGCGACGGATACCGATCAACTCTGCGGCAATGAAAGCCATTGCAAAAATGAATCCGCCCCTTCCTTCGTTCCAGGAAAGGCTGAAGGTGTCAGGGTACGCGATTAAGGTGAAAAGGATCGGCGTTATCAGGACGATAGTTGCCGCCACGCTGGCGTTTATGCCGAAAACTGTATAGTTCGCACTCTTCTCAGAGGAAATGGCCTTGTCGCCGGACAAACTGGTACATTTCCGTTGTCGGCAATAGGGATAAAAATGTTCTAGGGCTTTAGGATGATCATGAGCTGTTTGGAGCTAATCGCATTCCGCGTTCTCGCTGCGATTGCTCAGAGCCGTCATCGTTCCGACTCCTTCTCGTAGAGCCAGCACCTAACATAGCCAGTTTTTGTTTTGAATTCTGGGGGGTCTTTTCTGCACGCATCAAAAGCGTGTGGGCATCTATCATAGAACCGGCAGCCGACAGGCGGGTCGATGAGTGTAGGCGGAGTGCCAGGGATGAAATTTATCTTTTTGTCCGTGGCCCGCAGCCTGGGCACGGCGCCTATCAGAGCCTGCGCATATGGATGCTTTGGATTCTTGCATATCTCGCTGGCGGCTCCAAACTCAGCAATCTGGCCGGCGTACATTATCGCTATCCTATCTGCGATCTGAGCGACAAGGGCTAGGTCGTGCGTTATCAGTATTACAGAAATTCCCTTTTTCTCCCTGAGCCTTTTCAGCAGGTTGATGATTTGAGACTGTACCAACACGTCCAGTGCCGTGGTGGGTTCGTCGGCTATCAGCAGCTCAGGCTCAAGCAGCAGGGCCATCGCGATGATGACGCGCTGCTTCATCCCTCCTGACAGCTCGTGGGGATAGCGCTTTCTTACGGATTCATCAAGACCGACCGACTTTAATGACTCGGATATCTTTGCGTCCACGTCGCCTTCAAATCGATGTTCCTTCAGAATCTCCCGAAGCTGGCTTTCCACCGTGTAAACCGGATCTAGAGCATTCATCGCCCCCTGAAAGACCATCGCCACTTTTTTCCATCTTATTGTTGATGTGAATTCGCGCTCGGGGAGCTTTGCAAGGTCGGAATCATTTAGCGCCATGCTGCCCTCAACTATCTTTCCTGGGAACTGCAGCGACCGCATCAGTGCCGCTCCAAGTGTGCTTTTGCCGCATGCCGACTCGCCCACGATCCCAAGTGATTCGTTGCCTAGGAGCTGAAGGTTCACTCCGTCTACCGCCCTTAGAGGACCCGGGTCGGTGAAATAGTACGCCTTAAGGCCAGTAACGGAGAGCTTGGAACCCGGCCGTTTTTGCATTAGCGAACTATCAAGTCTGGTCTTGCTATAATAGGATTCTGTCTCTCATAGCTGATATATAGCCCGGTGGCAGTATAATGGAAGTTTATCTGGATTGAAGTCTCCGATTTGCTCATTCGACGCCAAGACCGGAGTCCTGTGTTCAAATTGCGAGGGGAAACTCGAGTCGGGGATTATCACACCGGATGACGTCTACGCCGCGACTCGGCTGACGAGGCTTGCCGATCTGAATCAGGATATCAACAAGTTTACCCTGGTTCGGGGGATTAGGGTTGACGGTGATCTGATCCTAGTGCTAAGGAGCCCTGACGTGAGCTTTCTTCGAACCAATCAGGCACTTGCTCAAAGGATCGAATCGGAATTCGGCCAAAAGGTATGGTTCGTGGAATCTGAAGCGTCAGACCGGCGCTTCATGGAGAATCTATTTCACCCTGCCAAAGTACTGTCTGTGAACCTGTTCTGGCTTCCGGACGGAAACAAGCTCACAAAGGTCATGGCTTCGGGAAATCCCGAGAAGCAGCGAGTCAACACCGAAAAGGTTCAAAAGATTGCCAAGGCTGTCAGGAACATTGAATTGCTTGTCGAATATGAGCGGCGTTAGGTGAAGGGACACTGGTGAATATCAAACGAACCCACTACGCTCGCCAGCTGGGCGAGAAATTGATTGGACAACAAGTCCGGGTCGGCGGGTGGATCGAAGATGTACGGGATATTGGTAAGCTCGCGTTTGTCACAGTCAGGGACGCGACAGGGGCATGCCAGCTTGTCGTCACGGGCGAAAACCTGCAGGTTTCAGTGCAGGCCCCTAGGCAGAGTGCGGTGGTTGTTGCCGGGGTCGTGCAGAAAAGCAAGGCAAAGGACTTTCCTGTCGAGGTAAAGGTTGAAGAGTTTACGGTGCTCACAAAGGCTGTCCATCCGTTGCCTATCGACCCTACCGGCCGCGTCGAGTCGGCGCTGGACAAGCGCCTGGATGCGCGGGCACTCGATCTCCGTAACCCGGCTACAGCGGCCATTTTCAGATTGCGCTCTGTTGGCCTGAAAGTTATTAGAGACACCCTGTTAGCGGAAGAGTTTGTCGAGGTAAACACTCCCAAGATAATTGGGAGCGCGAGCGAAGGGGGAGCTAATCTATTTGGCTTTGATTACTTCAAAAGACGGGCATACCTTGCTCAAAGTCCCCAGCTGTACAAGGAGCAGCTGACCCTGGGTCTTGACAGGGTTTTTGAAGTGGGTCCGTATTTCCGCGCGGAAAACTCGCATACAGTCAGGCACCTGACAGAATTCACGAGCGTGGACATCGAGGCGGCTTTCTGTGACTACGAAGATGTGATGGACATCGTAGAACTGGTGGTGCGAAAATTGATCGATGAATTCCAGCGGAACCACGCGGAAGACCTTGCCACCGTAGGAGCCCAGAAGCTGCAGATATCAAAAATCGACCGGCTTACATACGAGCAATGCCTTGATGAGCTCTCGAAAGGAGGAGAGAAACTCAATTTCGGAGACGACCTGTCTGACGCCGCGCTCCGCAAGCTCGGAGAAATCCACAGAGGATTCTATTTCGTCATGGACTGGCCGATCAAGCTCAAGCCGTTTTACATTCATGAAAAGGAGGACAACCCAACACTTTCAAAGTCATTTGACCTCCAGTACGGATATCTTGAACTTGTGTCTGGCGGTCGAAGGCTGCACGACCCGGCGAAGCTCAGGAGCAGGCTTTCAGAACAGGGGCTGAACCCGGCCAGCTTTGAAGAGCACCTCAAGGCATTTGAATGGGGGATGCCACCACATTCGGGCTGGGGCCTTGGGTATGACAGGCTCATGATGATTCTTACCGGGCAGCAGAACGTGCGGGATGTAGTGTTGTACCCCCGAGACACCGAAAGGCTCAGTCCCTGATCTTTATCGCGACCTCTGTGACTTGGACATCGTTGATGAATGCCTTGAACTCATTTTCCGTCGTAGAATAGATGACCCATACAACGGGGTTCAATTCCATGAACCTGATGTCTGTACTTGAAGGGGTCGGTCTGCCAGGATGTGAATGAAATATCCCGATGACATCGTGTCCCATCTCTTCCGCCACATTGTACGCCTTCAGCAGCTCTTCAGGGCTGATGCTGAACGATACCGGTGAACTTTCCGCGTTTCTCATCGGCATGACGTCGAGCACCAAAGATTCGCTGCTGGAGTTCTTGCCTAGCAGAAACGCGCACGATTCGTTTGGCAACGATTTCTTGGCTATGCCGGCGAGCTGTGACAGCTGCACGGATGTTAGGGAAACAATTGACATTTACTGTACAATTACTTTGCCGGTCATGTACGGGTGGAGCGTACAGTAGTAATTGTACTCTCCCGCCCGGTCAAACACGTACGAAAAAGTCTGACCCTTGTTCAAGATACCTGAATCAAAAGTCCCATCCGGCTTAGGCACATTGTTCTCGACAACGCCGGAAGTAACGGTGTGGGGTACCGCATCATCATTCTCCCACCTCACCATGCTTCCCACGGCGCTGTTCACAGTATCGGGAACAAAGAACTCATTATTGGTAGGAACTGAAGAACCTACAACAATGGACACTGAAGTGACTGTTACCCCACCAGTTTCTGCTGCTCTTGTCTGATTTACTCCCAATTCCGCACCACCCGGAGTTGTGGTGTTCGTAGTGGGTGGCGCTGCCGGCGGCGCTTCCTGCGTTGCACCAATGTTCAGCGTACCCGACATGAAAGGATGGAGAGTACAAAAGTACTCGTAGTTGCCTTCGTCCAATTTCGCCGTGTTCAGCACCCACGTGGCATTAGCCGCGATTATAGAGGAGTCAAACAAGCCTTCCTGTCTGCTTGTTACGGTGTGGGGTACATTGTCTTTGTTGAACCAGGAGACGCTGTCGCCTTTGCTCACTGAAAGCGCCTCTGGGTCATAATCAGGATTATTCTGGGCCGATGCCCCCGCGAGGATTGTTGCGTTGACGATGGTTCCTGCGGGAACTTCCTCTGGGGCCTCTTCTTCGGGCTCTTCAGCTGGTGGTTTTGGTGCCACAAGTCCAAAAGCATAGAAGGTCACGCCGCTAACGATCGATCCCGAGATAAAGATCACGGCCAGCGCTTTTAGATATATCACCCTCTTGAAGGCGGCGACTGCCAGCACTGCTGCTGGAATGGAGATGATGAGCATGATACCAATGTACGCGTAGATGCTTGGTACCTGAGCACTGACGGTCACCGCTGCGGCGACACCAAAAGTAACAAGGAAACCTAGAGTGATGAAGGTTGCAGATTTTGCTCGGCCGGACGAAGGAAAACCGTCTTTGAACAAACCGGAGGCAAGAAAGATCATCCCGATAAACATCGTCAGGAGCGAAACCGCGTGCATTCCGTCGATAAACGTCTTGGCCACTCCAGCAAGTGAGATCCCTACGCCGACGATTCCAATTGATGTTAGACCTATACCGGGTGTCAGCAGATCCCAGTCAGTCATCTCTTGTAACGGATAGTT
>CAZNOV010000019.1:0-15222 GCA_964574725.1 uncultured Nitrososphaera sp.
AAGTCTCTTCCCTTTGTGGACGATGTCATTCCGTCGTACCAGGCGGGGGTAACGCTTGAATCCAGAGGCAAGTCCGTCGATACTACAGTCTTTTCAATTGACCCGCAGAAGCTTTTCGTGGTTGCTCCGACTATCGAGTTTGTTGAAGGATCGTCCGTCAGGCAGAACGACCCGTCGGCAATACTTCTATCGGACAGTGTAGCCAACCCTCCGGGAGAGAGCACACCCTTCGCCGTTGTTGGCCAGTCAGTGCGGGTGAAATACTCTTTCGTGGACGCGGACACAGGCAAGCAAGAAGAAGAGTCCAAGAGTTTCGTGGTCAGCGGGATAATGGAGCCCACGGGCAACCCGACGATTGACAATTCCGTCGTATTCAACAGGATAGCCGGCAATGCACTACTGCAGAAGGCCGGAAAATATGACTCGCTTCTCGTCGCCGCCGAATCCGGAAACCACGTCGGCATAGTGGAAGAAGAGATACGCAGCCTTTACGGAAACGACATCGGGATCACAACGGCGGCAGCAATTCTTGAAACCATCCAGGAATTCACGGCAGGGTTTACATCTTTTATCCTTAGCATCGCACTTGTAGCACTCCTGGTGGGCGGCGTCGGCATAATCACCACGCTTTACACGTCGGTGATGGAAAGGATCAGAGAGATTGGCACCATGAAGGCAATTGGAGCGCAGAGCAGCTTTGTCCTTGCGTTGTTCCTGTCCGAGGCGACGACGATAGGAGTGTTTGGCGCCACCCTTGGCATGGCGCTTGGCATAGCGGGAGGGTACATTCTGGTCGCCGGTTTTGGTTCGCAGGATGACGCTTCGGCAGGACTGTCGCCGGTTTATCGGCCGGCCGACCTAGGAACGGTGTGGGGGCTTTCTGTTGGCCTTTCAATATTGGCTGGCATCTATCCAGCTTGGAAAGCTTCCAGGCTGCCGCCGATAGTGGCACTAAGGCGAGAATAGAAGTCCGTTGGCGCTACCGATTATTGAGACCATGGCGGAGCGGTACATCTGGCGATGCATCACATTGACGGTCCGAGAAACGCGATGGCTGCCCCGATCACAATGCTTGCTATGAACAGTATAACTCCGAGAAGCAATCCGTTCTGAGCCATTCTTGTATCGTCACGCCTTAATACGAAATACATGATCAATCCTCCGATAATACCCAAGAATATGGGCAAAAGATACCATGCTTTACTGGGATTCTTTTCTGTCCGTTCAACTCCCGAAGCCATGTGTTTGCGCTATTAACTACGTCCCACTAAAACAGTTGTCTGTCATCTAGTCCACGCTAAACTAACATAAAAAGAGAAAAAGGAGGCCGTCTGGCGTTGACCAGACGAGAGTCGAAATCCCGCTTATGGGATGGACCTGCTGTAAAGCTTGCCTTCCAGAGCTAGCTTGTACATCTCGGCCACGTATGGGTTCTTTGCTGGAGTTTCTGCACCGAGTTCCACCAGTCTGGCGTACACTCTGACTACGTAAGCCAGAGCGCCCATGAATGCCACTACGACACCCATGTTAAACATCCAGTGGTTTGGAACTGCGAAGATTTCTTCCACGAACCAGAAGTGCCACATCTCGTTGACACCGATTGTGAACATCGTGGCTAGGTAGCCAAGGATGGTCAGTTTCAGACCGGTGTTCATCGAGTTGCCTGGACCCCTGAGGATTGGTACCCTTCTGTCGTACATTGCGACAAATCCCCAACCCAGTGGGAGGGCTACAAAGTGGCTGTATAGCCACCAGTGAGCCGGCGTGAAGGCACTGTCTCTGATTGACGTCTGGTGCAGTGAGCCGTCGACAAAGTTGTCGACTTCTACTGAGGCAGCAATTGAACCCAGCATGATGACCATGATGTAGATCTTTTTCAGTCTCTGGATTTCGACTTCCTTCGGTATCAGTGCTGGCATCTGTGCCATAAGTATCCTAGGCTTGGTACCAATATATTAATCTGTAGCCATAGAAAGGCTTTCTAACATTATCATATCCATATATTTCTACAAAGTTTCATCCAATATACACATTATTCATTTAAAATGGATCTACGATTCTGACACATATCATGATATACATCAATGCTCAGCATCTATGATAATATCATTTATGGTGGGGCTGGTTTACCCTTGTTACCGTGACGGTAGCTAAAAAGCATTCTCATGAGCGTGCAAATGACCGCATACGAGCTAATAGAAATAGGAGGCAGCTCAGTCAAATGCCTTCTCTTCATGAATCAGTATTAACTCTGAATCTTCACTGCTGCCGGCTATGAGTGGACCCTCCGCACTTAATTATCTACCGCCTTCACCATAGAGGTGGAAATACACATGACGTGCAACACAATCATTGCTCGAGGAATGGCTTGTAGCGCTCCACCAGCTCTGAAAGTGGAAACCCTTTCTTGCCGACTATCTTGATGTCGACCCGAACCTTATTGTTCTGGATCTCGATAATGTTATAACTGTTTTCAAAGAAGCCCCTGAATCGTGCGGAGGAAGCTGTGCCAGCATATGCAATTGCAAGTTCGCCGAGCTTCCACAGCCAGGGCCTGTGCTTGTGTCCGCACAGAACCAAATCCACCTTTGACTGGAGGCAGACCCGCAGGGCGTCGCCGGCGTCAAGTACAATGATCTTGTCAGTCCCCGTATCAGGGATCCCGATAAGATGATGATGCATAGCGACAATTTTGATCTTGTCTGGATACCGAGCCAGTGTTTTTTCGACCCACAGATTTTGCCTGTAGCCAACTTCCCCTTCGTCCCTGTCCGGCCTTGCAGTTCCTAGAGTCAATAACAGTACCTGGCCAAGATCATAGACCTGTTTTGACGGAAAGAATTTCTTGAACAACAGGTAACCAGTGTGGCGGTAATCGTGGTTTCCTGCCAGAACTATGATATTTGGGCACGTGAACCTCTTGAACTCTGTTCTTGCTTTTTCAAATTGGAACAGCAGTCCCTCATCCGTAAGGTCGCCAGTTATTACGATCGCATCAGGGCTTAGCTTGTTCACCTCGTCCACAACGGCATCGAAGGTGCTCTGGACAAAGAGATTTCCAAAGTGCAGGTCTGACAGCTGAACTATTTGCAATGCACAAATAGATGCGCGCTAGGCATTATATAACAATGCATTCAGTCGCACAAAGCAATATTAACGCCATAGATAGATTTTACCAGACGGTTGCCAAAGCGGAAAATAAAGGAGGGCAAGCCGCCGAGGAGATTGGGCAAGAAAGAGCTCCTCATAGTCCCGATTGCCATGGGCGGCGCGACGCTTGTGGCGCTTGTGATAATACCTGCATTCGCTCCGCCTCCTGACCCGGCAAACGTCTGCCTGAGGACGCACAATGTAGAAACCTTTCAGCTTTTTCCAAGGATACTGATCCTCGTCGACGGTCAGACCAAACTGATGCCAGATGACGTGGGCAAGCAGCCCAAGGACGGGAAAGAATGCCTGAGGCCTCTTCACACCGACAAGGCGGGGAACGAACTGCACATCGAATACATAAGGCCCATAAGGTTCACGATGGTCGATCTGATGAGGATTTATTCGTATGACAATAGTACGATAACAGTCGCCGAAAACGCGACCGGAACAATCGCAGAGCAGACCCTTGAGCTTGATAATTTCAATGTCGCGTATTCATACTATTCCGCGGATGCTGAAAATTGTGATGTGAATAATCTTGATGATCCTGACTGCTATTCCTATCCTGCCAAGCTTTCTGAATTTCCGCCATTTACCAAGGATATGCTGGCAAGGATCGAGCTGACATCGAAGCAATAGAATAAATAGCGAAAAAAGTGCCTGCCAAACAAATTGGCGACAAAGACTGCCGTGGTGATCAGGGGCGACGGCACGGGACCGGAACTGGTCGACGCAATGATCAAAGTCTTGAAAGCTTGCAATTCCAAGGTTGAGCTGGTCCCCTGTGATGCCGGCTCCGAGTGGTGGAAAAAAAGTGGCGGCAACTCTTACATCTCGCCCGAAGTGTGGAAGCTCCTTGAAAAAGCGGATTCGTGCTTCAAGGGCCCCACAACGACCGTGCCGCTGCCTAACGCCCCACGAAGCGTTGCGGTGACCATACGGCAAAAGTTTGAGCTGTACGCAAACATCAGACCAATCAAAACATACAAGCGCGCAGAAAAACAGCTGGACTTTGTGTGCGTCCGGGAGGCCACCGAAGGGCTTTACGCAGGCATAGAGTTTCGGACAAGCGACGACTCGGCCATAGCCATCCGCAAGACTACGCGGAAGGGCTGCGAGCGCGTTGCAATGAAGGGTTTTCAAGTTGCAAAGGACAGAGGATTTGATAAGGTGTTTGCGATAACGAAACGCAACATTCTGAAAGAGACCGATGGTATCTTTTGGGCCGCGGTCGAAAAAGCTCAGAAACAGTTCAAGGGGATCCAGGTTGAGGAGTATTACATTGACAACATGACACAGCAGCTCGTAAAGAACCCGGAGAGGTTCAACAAGAGCGTGCTTCTCAGTACAAACCTGTTCATGGATATCGTCTCTGAATGCGCGTCGGGACATGTGGGCTCGATTGGGAACGTTTATTCCGGCAACTACGGCGAAAAATATGCGATGTTCGAACCCGCACACGGCAGCGCTCCAAAGTACGCCGGCCAGAATAAGGTAAACCCCGTTGCCACGATCCTGTCTGGAGCGTGGATGGCAGAATACCTTGGAGAAAAGCAGATCTCAGAAGCCATATTCAGGGCAACCGAAGACACGATCAACGAGGACAGGTATGTCACCTACGATCTCGGAGGGGCCGCGTCGCTTTCGCAAATGGCTGACCAGATTTCTTCAAGGGCATCAAAGGCGCTTAGAAAGTAGCAGCTAACGACTCAGCTCCATGACGTATAGCGTTTCGTAAAACAGCCTCTTTTCACTGATGACATTCTTGTGAACCCTGCTGTTAGCCACAAGCCTGTCAAGAGCGCCCTGATCGGACAGCGACGATACCACAATGAGCATGCTGCAGCCATCTGCAAGAAGCGGCAGTGCCGATTCCACGAAATGAACGGTCTTTTCGATCCCTTTAGGGCCCCCATCGACTGTGGAATCGAAAATTTTCCCTTCTGCTGGCAGGTAAGGCGGGTTGCTCACAATCAAGTCGAATCTTGCCGAGGTTGAAAAGGCCGACGCCGCGTCGCAGCAAACTAGCATGGCTCCGGTGCGCCCTGCGCAGTGCCTGATTGCCTCAATGTCTATGTCGGATCCTCCCACTAGTTCAAAGTTCTTTTCAAGAGCCCTCAGCAGGGGACCCGCGCCTACCCCTATTTCCAGGGCTCTGCTACCGCGGTAGTTCCTGATACACTCTGCAAGCAGGAATGTGTCCTCAGCTGGCGTGTATAACATTCTTTGTATTCAGCTCTACCAACTTGAACAATTTGCTCACCGTAAGCTCGTCGATCCTGCTGTTTCCGTAATGCAAATCTGCAATCCCAGAGTTGGCAGCTACCGTCGACGCCTTTCTGTTCCGCTTTGAGAAGACCAGATTGAGGCTTGCCACCGTTTCCTTCGGGATCGTTCTGGCAGGTAGTACTCTAAGTACTACGGAATCCACCATCGGTGGGGGATCGAATGATTTCCTATCCACTCCAAAAAGTTCTTCAATCCTGAAGCAGTAATTCGCCAAGGCTGATATCGCCCTATACTTCTTGGTCCCTGGCTTTGCGGCGAGCTTTTCCGCGAATTCCCGCTGAACCATGACTATTGCGCGTTTGAATTTCTGCGTGGCGAGCCATTCGAATGCGTCTCTGCTCCTAGAGTATGGCAGGTTCGAAACAAATGCATCGAAATGAAGGTCGGATGTCCTGAACAGGTCAGCATTAACAAGGTCCAGGTTTGGGTACAGAAGCCGCTCCCGTGCACTATGGTAGAGTTTGGCGTCCACCTCGTAAGATATGACATGTTTCGCCCGCTTGCAGAGCTCTGCCGTGACGATGCCTCGACCTGTCCCTCCTTCACAGACCGTTTCGTTCCCGCCTATCCTGGCAGCCCGCATTGTTTCCGAAACAACGGCCGGGTCGACCAACATGTGCTGGCCGAGAGCCTTTCGCTTGTTGCGCATTACTTCCTTACAAACAGGTTCATTCTGGCCTGCCCCATTATTTCCTCTATTATCCGTTTGGAGACGAGCTTCGCAGGCTCCCTCAGGCCCACCCTGCTCTGGACGTCCATAAAGTTCTCAAATTTTTTCTTGTCCCTTTCCTTGATTATCGACATCATGTACGTCTTGCCTATTCCGGGGATCAGCTCTAGCGCGTGAATCCGGGGGGTTATCGGCTGCGACATGTTGATGTAATCTATGAATCGCTTTTCATTTGCGACAACTATCTTTTCGACGATGCTGGGGAGCTCGTTCTTTGCGGCTTGCGAGACGTCGTTGTATTCAAGTCGGCCAAGCACGCTCGCAACCTTGTCGCGCCCCTCCCGGCCGATAAACAGGCGTTCGCCAACCTCGACGGTGACATTCTGCACGCCCAGCAGTTCCAGAAGGGTGAGCCTCTCCTCCCCGATCGCTTGGATAATCACTCCCTCGCGACCCCTGACTGTTATGGACTTGCCGCGGGGTGTGAAATCGAGTACGTAGGCGTACTCCTCGTACTTTCTGGGCTGCTGCGCATGCTCTGCATGGGTGCTATCCATCCTTCCTGACTGGACATTCCCAGCTGCATGATCAGCAGTCGGCGGCGGCTGTCCTGACAATGTTCAACTCTTAATATGCAAAAACTACGTATTTAACTTTGGGTTCAGGCTTCCTTCAGTATGCCCAACATCTTTTCTAGAGTTTCAGTTAGTATGAGCTTTTTCCAGCCGAACGTAAACGCCCTCAGCTCCTCCAGCGAAACCGGCATGACGTTGATTACCTCGGCGGCCTCCTCTTCCGTGAGGTCGCATTCATCTACGAGCTGGCGGAACATCTTTTGAGCTTGCTTCGCGTCGGCCTTTGCAAACTTCGAAACATAGTCTGAAGTCCACCTCTGAATCTGATCCATGTCTTCAGTCTTTACGGATTCAAGGATTTTCTTTACCTGCGAAAGAGTGACGATCTCCTTCTTGGTTATTTCGGTCAACGACTGTCGCCTGCCGCCATCAATAGCGGCTTGATGTGGTTGAATTTGGTCTGCAGGATCTTTTTCTTGTCTCCGAACATGACCGAAACCTTCAGTATCCTTCTGCCGACGTCTTCAACGACTCCTGTCCTGCCGTGGAATCTCCTATGTGGAGTGGTGCTGTGTTCTCTTGGATCCACGTCGACAACAACCTTGTCGCCAATTTTGTAATCATGAAGCAGGTACGAGATCCCTCTGACGGTATTGTCCTTTGTCAGTATGTACCGGGCCTTTCTTCTGGTACCGTGAGATTGTGGCATGCTAGGTCACAGACATCCGCCTTAATTTATTACTTGCTTTCATTCACGTCAGAAATTCCGCGATCTGTCAGCGCGAACAGTACTTCTCTCTCCGCGTGGTATGGGCTGTCGACCATCCTTGCTATGCGATTCTTCCCGGAGCGCTTGAGGTATATTCGGTAGGTGCTCGTGTGCGCAACGACGTTGCCTCCTGTCGGCCTCACAGTGTCTCCAAAGACAGTGTCGGGCGAAGACTGGATCTGGTTTGTGACCACCACGGCCGCGTCATAGGCCTCGCTCATCCTCACCAGCATGTGCATGAACTTGTTTAGCCGCTGCTGCCGCTCGGACAGCGTGGCGCGGCCGAGAAATTCTGCCCTGTAGTGAGCCACGGCAGAGTCAACGACCACGAGTCTGACACTGTTCTGCTCGATGACCGGGCCGGTCTCCTCGATGATAAGCTCCTGGTGGGCGCTGTTGTAAGCTTTCGCAACTATGATGTTTTCAAGAGATCTGCGAGCATCTAATCCCCTTGCGCGTGCAATCGACTCTATCCTTTCTGGCCGGAACGTGTTTTCCGTGTCGATATAGACGGCCCTGGAGGCGAGGCCACCGGCATCCGGCTCCTGCTGGACCATTACGCAGAGGGTGTGACACAATTGCGTCTTGCCTGTTCCAAACTCGCCGTAGACTTCTGTGACAGCCTTTGTTTCAACCCCTCCCCCAAGCAGATCATCAAAGTTGTTTGAGCCCGTGGTTATCCGGTCCCTGCGCTTGCTGAGCAGGCTTGTGGCCGTCACAAAGCTCCTGTCAATGATGCCAAGGTCTTCAAGCGCAACCCGGGCCCTGTTGCATATCTCTGCAGATTCATCCATTTCCATCCCCGTTGCTTCAGATACGTCTACTGGGCCCCTCACCAAGAGATCCCTTATTGACCTAAAGCCGGCCTCTTTCAGGCGCTTTTCTGTGGCAGGCCCGACTCCTTCAATATTGCAGAGTGCAAGCTTGCCTGTCGGGGCGTCTTCTGTGACCAAACGTCTCTATCATTTGTGTCCGTCACTAATTAGGATTAGGCGGCTAGAAAATCGGCGAGGGCGCTGGGGCAAAATATATATCTTTGGTGTTTCTGGTATGCCTAAGATAGAGGGATATGATGGAAGGCAAGACGTTGGTTGTGACGGCTCTTGCGACTGTCATGGTGCTGTCCTCGGTGCTAGCATTTCTTCCAGTCGCGGAAGGGCACGGTGTACAGGCACAGTTACAGGGCAGATTCGTGAGGATAATCGATGAGACATTTACCGACAACACTCTGCGGACTGGCGATGAACTCACTGTAACGGGCAAGCTGGAGAGCTTGGTCAACAGGCCGCTGCGAGCGTGGCTTTCGCTATTCAGCGAGTCGTCAAACGCGGGCAATAGATGGGAATTCCTAGAACGAGATCCACCCGGCAACATATTCGACATCGCGCCGGGAGCAGTAGTCGACTACTCGATCACCGTCAAGGCACTTGAGCCAGGAACGTACCACGTACATACTCAGCTCAACGTGGAGCATGTGGGTCCGGGCCTCGGCAGAGGTGAGACAGTGTTCGTTGAAGGGTCGCCAATCATAAAGCCTATCCCATACGGCAACGTTGTCTACCAGTGCGTCCTTATTGGCGTAGGTCTCGGCGTAACTTTCGCAACAAAACCGTGGCAGGTTATTTAAGCCACACTCTCTTTTCCTTTTTGTTTTTGCTGTCGAAAACTGAAACGGTCAGTGCGCGCAGTTATTAT
Source organism: uncultured Nitrososphaera sp. (assembly GCA_964574725.1). GTDB lineage: Archaea > Thermoproteota > Nitrososphaeria > Nitrososphaerales > Nitrososphaeraceae > Nitrososphaera. The sequence continues at coordinate 9,149 of CAZNOV010000019.1, forward strand.
TGAGTTTGTTTCGTAACTGCTTCACGAGTTCGTACTTTGAGGTGTAACCTCTTGGATTTATCATCAAGCCTTTGTAGCTGAACGTTGAAGAGTTGCCAACGATCACCGTCGTTATCATCCCAAGCATGTCCTGGTGGTCCAGCATCTTTTCCAGAGTCGTCAATGCAACTTCCTGGCTTTCCCTGTAGGCCCCCTTTACTATCGCGACCGGAGTTTCAGGACTGCGATACCTCAGGAATATGTCGCGGGTGTCTCGAAGCTGATGCACCCTCTTCTTGCTTGCGGGGTTGTAGATGACCGTGACATAGTCGCCTATCGCTGCGGCCTCGACCCTCTTGACGATAATATCCCATGGGACCAAGAGGTCACTCATGCTGACTACGGCAAAGTCTGTCATCAGCGGTGACCCGACAAGAGCGGCGCATGAATTCAGCGAAGACACTCCGGGAACCGATTCGACGTAGATTCCACCGTCCCTGTCCCAGCCCTTTTCTGCAAGAATTTCATAGATCAGCCCGATCATCCCATAGATCCCTGGATCTCCAGACGAGACGAGCGACACAACCCTCCCGTTTTCGGCAAACTCGATGGCCTGATTGGCCCTTTCGACCTCTTGGGTCATTGCATAGCGGTATACCTCCTTGCCGTCGATCAGGTCCTTTACAAGATCGACATAGGTTTCGTAGCCCACGATGACTTCGCTCTGCTCAATTACCTGCCTTGCACGGTACGTCATGTGGTCGTGGCTGCCGGGCCCGACGCCGACTACGTACAGCCTGCCCTTTCCACTTTTCATTTTCAGGAGTCGGGAATGGCGGAAAGCAATTTATCCTTTTCCGGTTTTGCCGGCCAGTTCAAATTCATCGTGAAGTGCCCTTACTGCCTGCTCGCAGTCCCTGTCATTTACAACAAAGGCAAGGTTTAGCTCGGATGATCCCTGCGCGATCATGATGACATTAATTCCATGCCTCGCAACGGCGCCAAAAACCTTCGCCGCCACGCCCTTTATTCCGCGCATGCCCGAGCCCACCACAGCAATAACCGCCACGTCGTCATTGACATTGACCTGCTTGATTACCTTGCCGAGCAGGTTGAGCTCGAGCGTTGTAGTTGCCTTGTCCAGGTCGCTCTTTCTGACGACCATCGATATGCTCGACTCCGAAGGGCTCTGGGAGATCATCATGATGTTGACTCTGTTTTTTGCAAGCGTATCGAATATCTTGGCGGCAGTTCCGGGAGCGCCCACCATCCCTCCGCCGCTTACGTCGATTAGCGCCGTGTGGCGGATGGCGCTCACGGACTTTACAATCTTTTGGGACTCCCTGCTGGGATTCTGGGTGATCACCGTGCCCGAATGCTGAGCGTTGAAGGTATTGCGAATCCTGATGGGTATCTTTGTGTCCATGACCGGCTCGAGTGCCCTTGGGTGCATGTACTTTGCCCCAAAGAGGGCCATCTCCATCGCCTCGGCAAATGAAACCTCCTTGAGAACCTGTGCCTCCTTGACGATCTTTGGGTCCGCTGTCATCAGACCATCGACGTCGCTCCAGAGCCACGATTCGTCCGCACCGATGCTTGCTGCTATTATAGTTGCAGTGTAGTCGGACCCTCCGCGGCCGATCGTAGTCGTGTTGCCGTACTGGTCCGCGCCTATGAACCCAGTCACCACCGGAACGACGCCGTCCTTGAGCAGAGGCTCGAGCTTGTGGCTCACCCGCAGCTTTGTCGTGTCCATCAGGGGGCGGGCCTCGCCGAAATTCGAATCGGTAAGAATGCCGGCCTCCTTGCCGGTAAGATGCTCCGATGCAATCCCCATGTCCCGGAGCACGAATGACAGGATGGGAGTCGAGAGCCTCTCGCCAAAGGACATCAGGTAGTCCAACGACTTCGGCGTGACCTCGCCAAGCAGCACGATTCCGCCGAGCACATCCTCCAGCTCGCCCATGATTTTCTTTACAATGCCGGACGCTTCGCTTCGGAGTTTGCTGTCAGTGATTGCTCCCTCGACTATGTCTAGGTGCGTCTTTGATGAGTTTCTGACAAATTCGTCGATGGACTCCTTGTCTCCTCGCTTGACGCTATCGGCGATTGCAAGAAGCCCGTCTGTCATGCCGCGAACGGCTGAAACAACGCAGACTATGCCGTTGGACTTGGCGTGGGACTTGACAAGTTGCGCGACTTTGCGGATCTTATCGGTGGAATCGACCGCAGTCCCGCCAAACTTCATTACGAGCCGCATATGCTTAATCCTGGACGCGAGGGGCCAAGTAGAAATGGATCCTTCCGACGTTTGCTATCTTGAATTCAAGTCTCAATGGCATCTTGCTAGAATACTCTGCAGTGACAGAGCCCCCCATCGGGACTACAGCCTTTGTTATTTTGGACAGGTAATCAAGGCTGTACGTTGCCTTGCTGTCTTCCTTGACCACCAGCTCTTCCAGCCCCTCGTTTCCGGCTTCAAGGCTGATGTCTGCTTCACCAGAGTCGCCCCTGCCGGCAAAGCCTACGCGGCCGGACTTTGATTCTATCGAGATGTATTCAGACACGACCTGAACGTCGGACAGTATCTTGTCAAACGCCATCGCGCTAAGCACCACCTTGGAGTTGAAGTTGAGCTTTGGGAGGGGCGTCGAACTCGCGGAGCTTTCTATCAGCCGCGTCTTGTAGTCCCTCTTGTAGCCGTTTGACATCCTCACGTGAAGAGTGCTGTCTTCGCCTAGACCGATCTCGATCGCGTCCTTTTTGTCTGCCCTCTTGACGAGCTTTGAGAATTCGTCGACACGTATGCCAAATTTTACGACGCTGTCGCATTCGTACTTTTCAAAGGCGGAATTGGGCCAGTGAATGTCAATTAGCGCGATATGGGAAGGGTCCATCCCTCTGAACGAGATCCCCTCTGCGGCTGCCTCAAACGTCGCTTCATCCACCAGCGTTGAAATTGCGGATGCCACTGCCTTCCATTCGTCCGGGGACTTTGTGCGAGCTACAAATACCAATTTGAGCTATCTGGGAGCTCATACGGATTTTAAACATTGCTGTCGAAAATCCATTAATTCATCATCGCATATTTGTACGGCGTGCCATTCCACGCCAGTGGGCGCGGGCTCATTGCCATTGCGCTAGTTGCAGCAGGAATTGTAGGATTTTTCCTGTTCGGGTATTATGCGCGGCCGCTGCATACCACCACGACCGACACGGACCAAGGGCTCCTGACAATAAAAGAACTGTTTGCAAGAGGCGTCTACCAGCACCTTGTCGAATCAACCTTTGACAAAGAAAGTATAGATATCGTGAGGGGCGGCAATGCCACTGTTCAGTTTACTGTTGAACATTTCAGCCACGTCTGGTGGGAATCGGCCGCCATCAAGAATTTTCAAAACAGGTTGACGAACTATACGCCATCCGGCGACGAGGTGCAGGTGGCCAACTACCTGAAGTACTCTCCTTCAGAAGTGATACTTCCGAGCAATTCAACTGCTCGGGGATCGGTAACTATCGCAATACCGGCAGACGCGCCTGAAGAAATGCTCAACACGACGTTAAAGATCACCGCTTCTTTTGATGTCACATACGTTCTTGCCGGGGATGAAAATGTGGCGCGGAATCCCGGCGTTCTTTATATCAGAATAGTTGGCTAGGCGTAGTTGCGCCAGGTGTGGTTACACCTTGTGCATCGGTAGAACTGTGTGGTTGCCTCGTCTGCGGATCTTGTCTGAAGCATCCACCAGAAGGCTGTGCCATTCCTGCATTCCGGGCACTCGATGCTGGTCGTGGGCAGAGCATCGACTACATCGCCGTCCATCACTTTGAGGGAAGCCTCTGTGCCGGTGGATCTCCTTCCATTGCCCCCGCTGCGATGATCTTCGATCTTTTTGGATTTCAGACCGCATTTTGGGCAGACAAGCGTGCCCTCGGCCCTGGGTTTTAGGCGAGGGTGCGTCTCGCATTGAGGACAAAACCGCAAAACGGCAGCACCCTTGGCTACTTTAGGGCAGACTTGATCAGTCCTGCCAGATCCTTGGAGTACTCTGCGGCAGAAGCCGACGCATCCTGTATGACCTCCATGGGATCCTTCCTCTTCGTGACGACCTTGAGCTGGAACTCGTTGGTAAGAGGGTGTTTCTGGATCACGCCGGCAAAGTCCACGCTCTTTTCCTTCAGCAGCTCGTGCTGCACAACATACAGAATTGAAATGTCCTCTTCGCTTACTTTTAGCTCGATCTCGTTATCCTTAACATCGGAAACCTCCGCAAGCATAAAGCGTCAACACAGACAACTACTTATTGAGGATATAAATGATACCATGCAGACCGGCTGGATGGCACAGAACAGTTTCATCGCGGACGCCGTTCTTTCAAAATCGCAGGACAGCGTAAAGCCCGAGCAGCCGCTGACTCTGAGCTTGAGCTTTAGGATCGATGGCGCGATCCGGGAGGCATTTTCGCAAAAGAACTGGGAGCGCGCGTACAACAAGCACGACAATGGTTTCAGGATGACGATCGAAATCGACCTGAAATCAGGGAGGACGATGATCCTTTCAATCAAGTTCGTCAGAAAGGCGGCGCTCTTTTGGACACGCAATCCGAAGATTCAGTACAGGATCTGGGTGTCGATTGTGAAGGACGACGAGCCCTTTTACCCGCTCACAGTCGAGGAAGCGCAGTCGCTTTTGTTTGACGTGAACAAGGTAATTGAGCTAAGCGGTAGCGATCTCCGTTCCGGCCAACACAAGGTGCATGCCGAGATCAAAGTCTCGTGGGGCAAGCACGATTATACGGATCCGGCCGAGATCAAGGGCAGCTCAAACGATATAGAACTCTTGCGCGTCGCTGCATAGTCTACACTAACACCATTTATAAGATTAGGACACGTATGTTTGTCTGTGCAGACGAGCGACGTGCTCGGAAAGGAAGCCGAGCTTTTCGTGCCCATGCCAAACGGCAGGATAAAATGCACAGCCTGTGCCCGATATTGCGAAATACCCGAGGGCAAGGTCGGCCTGTGCGGAATAAGAGGTGTTGTGGAGAACAAACTACGCCTACTGGTTTACGGCAGGGTCATTGCCGGCCATGTGGACCCGATAGAGAAAAAGCCCGTAACCCATTACATGCCTGGCACCGATATTTTTTCCATTGCGACCAGTGGTTGTAATTGGTTGTGCCGCTATTGCCAGAACTATGACATTTCACAAAGGCGAAAGGTGGAGGGCGCTGAAATGACGCCAGAGCAGGTCGCAGAGATGGCAGTCCACTATGGCTCGCAGGGAATTGCGTATACTTACAACGAACCTTCCATCTTTATCGAGTTCGCACGCGACTGCGGCATCGAGGCACACAAGCGCGGAATCTTCAATATCTTTGTCTCTAACGGTTACGATACCCCCGAGTCAGTTAGAATGATGGGCGAGTTCCTGGATTGCATCACCGTCGATTTCAAGGGCAGCGGCAAGAAGGAATTTGTGGGACCGTACATCGGTATTCCAAACGCGGACCCGATATTCCAGACTCTGAAGGAGATCAGGGACAAGACGAAAATCCACGTCGAGATCACAGACCTGATAGTACCGCGTGTGGGAGACGATCTTGATGCCGCCCGAAAATTATGCAGGTTCGTTTATGACGAGCTGGGTCCGGACACCCCGATACACTTCCTGCGCTTCCACCCCGATTACAAGATGATGGAGTTTGAAAACACCCCCGTTGCCACGCTTGAAAAGCACCACGCCGTAGCCAAGGAGGAAGGCTTGAAGTATGCGTACCTTGGCAACGTGCCGGGCCACCCGCTGGAACACACCTACTGTCCCGAGTGCAGAACGATTGCGATCGGGCGTTACGGCTTTAGCATAGAGTCCTGGAATCTGGACGCAAACAACTGCTGCAAAAACTGCGGCTACCCTGTTCCAATAATAGGAAAGCTGCACAAAGCGCGCAAGAACCGATTCCAGTTTGTTTCGTGATCTTCACTAGGTTAAAATTGCACTCAGGCAGACGAGCTTTTCGCGGGGTCGTTGTCTAGCTTGGTATGATGCCAGCCTTGGGCGCTGGAGGCCGCTGGTTCGAATCCGGCCGACCCCA
>CAZNOV010000020.1:0-410 GCA_964574725.1 uncultured Nitrososphaera sp.
AATTTCCGGAGATCCCGATCGTGGCCGAGGAGCAAGATAGAAAGACAAACGAACAGGCGAGCATCGATGGCAATTATTTCGTCATTGATCCGCTCGATGGAACCGCCACCTTTGTAAGTGGCGTACCGTTCTACTGCGTTTCCGTTGCGCTCTGCAGAGGACCCGACACTCTGGTAGGAGTCTTGGTAGATCCGAGCCACGGAGAGGAGTACAGGGCAATTGCAGGCAGCGGCTCGTATCTTAACGACAAGAGAATTGAGGTCACCAAACGCAACAGGATGGAGGAAGCAACTTTGAACGTAAATCACACAAAGTTTGACCAGCGAACATACGATTCCATCAACAAGAACGTTCTCAAGAAGATCAGGCGGTTCCACAAGATGGGCAGCCTTTGTCTCGAAGTCGCGTAC
>CAZNOV010000020.1:420-10735 GCA_964574725.1 uncultured Nitrososphaera sp.
TACGTGGCAGCCGGCAGGCTCGACGGAACAATAAACAACGAACTTTCAATGTGGGATATTGCGGCGGCTGGGCTGATCCTGGAAGAGGCCGGCGGCATCTGGACGCTACTTGACGGGTCGAAGCCGAAATTTCCAACGTTTAACAAGATGCACATCTGCGCTAGCAATGGGAAAATCCACGGTGAGCTGCTGCGCGCGATCAACTCGGAGTGATAATTTAGCACGGCAACGACTAATTTTTCGTAACGCCAGTACCTTAAAAAAAGGGTCGAATCCACCAAACGTGGATGTTTCAGGGGAGCAAGACGTTATTCTCAGCCGGGAATTTTCAGTTCCAGACTAGACACGTACTTGTAATCGCGGTTCTTGCCCTCGCGTTTAGCTCAGCGCTAATCATGAGGTTTTACCCTTCAAAGTACGGATTCTATCTGAACGAGTTCGACCCTTACTTTGACTACCGCGCGACGAAATTCATTGTAGACAACGGTCTTGACGCGTACTGGCGCTGGCACGACGAAATGTCATGGTTCCCGGAGGGAAGAGACGTTCCTGGATCTTCGCAGTCTGTGCTGCACATCACGGCAGCCTACATGTATCAAGTATTTGGCGGTGGGATGTCCCTACTGGACTTTACGATCATGTTTCCGGCCGTCATGGGATCCCTTACCGTTGTCGTGCTGTTTGCGCTAGTGAGAGTGCTCGGAGGGACAACGGCGGGACTCTTTTCAGCGCTCTTGCTGGTTTTCAGTCCGTCGATCATCCAGAGAGGCAACCTCGGGTGGTTCAAGTCAGAGCCGCTCGGCCTTTTCTTCGGCCTACTTGCTATGTACCTTTTCATTTCTGCGATAAAACATAAAGAAATAAAGTACGCCATACCCAAGGCGATAGCCGGAGGCATATTACTGGGCCTTGCCAATGGCTCCTGGGGCGGCATCCAGTACTTTGCGATCCCTCTCTCCATCTTTTTCATAGCGCTTCCGTTCTTCAGAAGAGATCTGACGATCCCAATGTATGTCGTAATTGCGTTTACAGTAATGTCGTTAGTAAGCGCGGCTGCCTTTCCGAGGCCGGGAATTTCCTACGTTCTCGGGTTGCCGGGCATAGCGACAATAGGAGGGACGGCATTCCTTGTCATCGCTACTTACCTCAGGAGGATCGGCGGTCCCATGAAGCAGATGAGAAACACGCTCTACCTCTTGATTGCTTTTATCGCCGTCGCGGTTGGGTTCATAGGTGCTGGACCGTACATCGCGCCCAGCTTTAGGTACCTTAACGCGGTTAACCCGTTCCTGAGTTCGGAGAACCCCCTGGTTGAATCTGTGGCGGAGCACTTTACGCCTACAGTCGCTGACTACTTCACTGACTTTTCCATTCTGCTGATGTTCGCGGGCCTAGGAATATGGCTGGCATTTAGACGCAGAGACGACGTATCGATATTCGCCCTTATCATAGGTCTCACGGGGGTCTACGTGAGCGCTACGTTTGCGAGGCTTCTTGTCTTTGCCTCGATTGGCATAATAGTTCTTGCAGGCATCGGCCTCTACGAAATTACTCGAAGCGTTCTTGCATATAGAGAAGCAACGGCCCAAACAAGCACGATCTCCGCCGCAGCCAAGGCAACTGCGCTTACCAGAGAGGAGAGGAGGAAAATGGAATTCGGAGGGCTGAGGTCCCGCGGCGGTCAGTCTATGAGAATAGGCTATGTCGTCGTCATTATCATGATGCTCTCGATCCCATTGTTTTTCCCGGCCAACTCTAACTGGATCAGCTCTGCGGATGTTCCCGCAGCAATCGCCAACGGTGGCACTGGATTCAGGCTTTCAACCGACGACTGGACCCACGCCTTGGATTGGATTTCAAAGAACACGGAACCAGATGCAGTTATTGCATCGTGGTGGGACTATGGGTACTGGATAACGGCGCTTGGAAACAGGACGACCCTAGCTGACAATGCCACCATAAACCAGACCCGCATTGAGAGGCTTGCAAAGATGCTCATATCAGACGAGCAATCGGGAATCAAGATTGCTCAGGATCTCAAGGCCGACTACATTGTATTGTACATAGTTGGGCAGGTAAGGTACATCGGTAACGTTACAGGCTCAAATTCAACTGCTGGTCAGAATGTTCCCATTTACACTCTTGGCCAGGGAGGGGATGAAAGCAAGAAACAATGGTTCATGCGTATAGGCGGCTTTGACGAGCACAAGTACATAGAGCCCGACGGCTTCACCCCCACGCCAGAGTTCTGGAATTCCACGCTAATGGGAAGGATGATTCCATTCGAAATTCTCAGCTATGCGCCTATCGGAGCAGCGGCAGGTGAAGCGTCGCCTTCACCTGTATGGCAGCAGGGCTATACGGGGCTTTATGCCCAGAACGTAAAATATCCTGCAGATGGCGCCGCAGATCAGCCACTTCATCTGGTCTATTCATCGCCCAGCTTCAACAATAAAGAGACCATCATGTTCGGCGTATTTATCTACAAAGTTAATCAAGCATATGTACCAAAGCCTCAGGCTGAACCGACCCAACCTCCAACGCCTCAACCTACAGAGCCTGCCATTGTAACTTCAAACGAGATAGCGGTGATTGAAACGACCCAAGGAACCATCAAAATCGAATTCTTCCCAGAAGCCGCACCAGGTCATGTTGACAACTTCATCAGCCTTGCAAACAAGGGGTTCTACGATGGCACCATCTTCCACAGGATCATGCCGGGTTTCGTGATACAAGGAGGAGACCCCAATACGGCTAATGGCACCGACAGAACCGTATGGGGACAGGGCGGTCCAGGCTATACTATTCCTGCGGAATTCAATGACATACCTCATGACAGAGGAATTGTGTCTATGGCGCGCACAGCGGAACCGGACACCGCAGGGTCGCAGTTCTTTATAGTGCTGAGAGGCGACGAGCTTACAAAGGCTGCCCTTGACAACAAGTACACGGTCTTTGGCCGTGTCATAGAGGGAATGGATGTGGTCGACAAGATTGCGGCGCTGGAGACAATTGTAGTAGGAGGCAGCAGTGACAACAGGCAACCTGTCGATCCCGAGGCGGCAAGAATCCTCTCGGTAGAGATCGTCGCAAGATAACCGCAACACGGTGCATCTGGCCTATCGATTCCAAAGAAGGATTATAATAATACCGGGAAAGCAAATAATTCAAAGTCTTTCAATGTCATGAAAAGAATTGCCATAGTAGGGTGCGGCAACATAGGGAGCAGACACCTTCAGGCCATTGCGAAACTGCCTTTTCAATGCCGCGTCCAGATAATCGAACCGAGCGAAACCGCGCAGCGGCTAGCAAAGTCGCGGCTTGCCGAAGTTCCTGGCACTACGAGCAACAAGGATTTCCTCTGGAACGAGTCAATCCGCGATCTAGGGAGTGGGTCAGACCTGACTATAGTGGCTACTTCATCAGTGGGAAGAGTAGAAATAATGAATGAACTGTTCGAGCTGGATCATTCTCGTTTTCTAATCGAAAAGATGGTCTGCCAGTCCGCCAAGGAATACGGCATTCTCACCAGAAGAATGCAAGCCTCGAATGCAAAAGGGTGGGTGAACGTTCCAAGGCGCTACTTTGGTTCGTATCAAGATATAAGGCAGCATTTCCGGGGCAACTCACCTCTTCAGATGTCAGTTGTGGGCGGCAACGAAGGTCTCGGGAGCAATGCGATTCATTTCATAGACCTTTTTTGCTGGTTGTGTAACGAGCCCAAGCTGGAACTTTCCGGCGACCTGCTGGAGAAGCAGCTCTTCCCCAACAGGCGAGGAGAACACCTCATGGAATTCGCGGGAACAATCGCCGGTGCTTCAGCAGGCGGCTCTTCACTGAATATCACCTTTCTTTCCTCAGGTGACCGTATGCCATTAATCATCAACATCTGTTCAGAAAGCGCACACATAATAGTCAACGAGACTGAAGGACGGCTGTTCAGGTTGACCGCGGACACCCGCCCTCTAGCTGAAGAATTCAGGACCGAATTCGTCAGCGATACAACCACGAGAATTGCAGACGAAATACTCACTCAAGATGCCTGCGCGCTACCTACTGTCCAAGAATCCTACTTTGCGCACACCGAATTATTCCGGATATTCAATGCCCACATAAAGAAGCTGACGAATGAGGAGAGGGAGCTGTGCCCGATAACATGAGAAAAGTCTCTTCGTACGAACTACTTCTAGGAACAAGATCCCTGAAATTCAACGACAGATCCGTCCTGATCGTTGGCGCCGGTTGGATGGCGAAGCAGTACGCCCTGGCACTTTCGAAAATGCGCGTCGGGGATGTTACAATACTGTCGAAATCCAAGGAAAGAGTCGTCAAGCTTTGCGACGAATTCGGATTCAGGCCTCTTGCCGGAGGATACGAAAAGCACCTGCAGTCAACAAAGACGGTGGATCTCTTGGTGGTGGCGACTCCAGTCCACATGTTGCTTCCTGCCACCAAACTGGCCCTAAAGCACGGGCAGCGAAATATCCTGGTTGAAAAGCCGGGTTCGCTCTATCGTCAGGAGCTACTGTCGCTGGCGCGAACCCTGAGGAATCAGAGGATACGAGTTGCATACAACCGGCTTTTCTATCCCAGCCTGCACAAGCTCAAGCAACTCTTGAACATAGAAGGAGGCGCTACCTCATGTCGGTTTACATTTACAGAGTGGGTACATACTATTGATTTCAGAAAAGAGAAGCGCGATGCTTACTTGCGCTGGGGCATTAGCAATTCCCTCCATGTCATCGCGATGGCGTTTGATCTTATTGGTATGCCGGCAAAGATTGAAGCACGACAGCACGGAAGCCTGAGCTGGCATCCATCAGGATCGGCGTTTGTAGGCTCGGGCATATCCGAGCTTGGCGTACCATTTTCTTACCACGCTGACTGGAAATCGGCAGGACGATGGGGGATCGAATTGATGACGAGTGAAAACGCCTATCGCCTTGAACCTCTCGAAGACTTGCATGTACGTAAGAGAGGTTCTGTCGAGTGGGAGAGAGTGCCGTTCGAGCGGCCTTTCAAAGACATCAAGGAAGGAGTTGGAGAGGAGCTTGTGGTGATGCTTGACAAGAAGCTCGAAGCTGCCGCCGGATGCGTCACTCTTGCAGAGGCGGCTGCGTTCAACAAGGTAGCTGAAAAGATTTTCGGATACAATTGACCGAAATGAACAATTACTTTGTCTTCTGCAATACTGCACCCACAGCCCATGATTCTGTCACATAATTGAATGGTGGAAACGCCTCCCAGGCTGACACATGCTTGACCTTCAATTCTTCCCACACTATGTTGGGTAATTTGTCTTCGATTAGGAATCGTCTATACGGCGCCAGCACTCGATCATAGATATCTCGGAGCCGATAAGAACGCTGCTCGTCGAGGTCCTCGGACCAATCGAATGTCAATATCAGAAGACCCCCTGGCTTTAGCACTCTAAGCATGTCGGCGATTGCGGTCACGTCAAGGTTCAACTTGTGATAATTGACGAACTTGCCATCGATTTTGTCTTCTTCAAGATGTTCGAGCACAGAAATGCAGAATACTCGGTCGAAAGTGTCGTCCTCGAATTGCAATTCCGTGGCGTTTCCTAGACTATACTTTACCACCGCCTTGCACGATTTTGCCAGCAATGGCGAAATTCTGTCCATCAGAATCGCATCGTTGTCTATGGACATGACGTCGTGACCCTTAGAGGCGAGGTAGATAGGAAACAACGATACGCCGGAGCCAATATCCAGGATTTTCATTGGCCCGCCGAGCACAGCTTTTGAGATAGCCCAAGGGTATTCGGCACGCCTTACGGGATACGGAAGTGTGCTGGAGCTCAAAACATCCACCGTCCATACGACGTTTACATACGACACGGGAACTCTGCCTCGAGCCACCAGATAGTTGAGGACCTTTCTCTTGAGGAATCTCGAAGCTCGTCTCTTTGACCCAAAGACAGAAAGGACCAGATCTGTGATGCTGTACAGTACGCTGTTAGTGCCAGCCCGGTTGAGCTCGAATTTATGTTCAAGCGCCTTTGCTCGCAAATTCTCAAATTCGCCCATGATTTTTCGGGACTCTTCATCATAAAGGATATCCGTCGGAATGTTTTCAATCATTTTCAGATCATTTTGCCTGTGACAGCGCTTCTATCACGGCGGCAACTTCATCAGGTTCCATGGAATTGTAAATCGGCAGTGTAAAAGCTCGTTCGAAGACGCTATCAGCGTTTGGGCAGTTGAACTCATGAAGCTCAGGGTTGCAGGGTTGCTGGTGAATCGGTGTCCAGCATTTCCTGACATCTATGCCCTGCTTGGTTGCATGGTTTATGTAGCGTTCCCTAGATGTCTTGTCCTTTGCCATGGCGAAGAAAAGCATGTACGAATGCCGGCTGGCGTATTCCGGGACCGACTGAAATCCGATATTCTTGATTTCCTTTCGGTATTGTGAAGCTATTTTGTTTCTACTCTTGATGTATTTTTCAACTTTCTTGAGCTGTTCTATTCCCATGGCAGATTGTATATCGGTCGTCCTAAAGTTGGCCCCAAGAACGTCATGCACATATCGCTCGATCGCACTGCGCCCGTAATCCTTGATCTTGCTAATCCTGTTGAAAATCCTCCCGTCATGTGTTGCTATACAACCTCCCTCTATCGTGGTGACTTGCTTCGCAATCTGGAAGCTGAATATTGTTGTATGCTGAAAAGCCCCCAACTTCCTGTTCTTGTACTCTGCTCCGAACGCCTCCGCGGCATCTTCAATCAGGGTGAAGTGATAACGTGCAGATAATTCTTGGAAGGCGTCAATATCTGCTGGCAATCCTGCAACGTCTACGGTGATTACCATCTTCACGTCACGATGCTTCTTGAGCTCCTGCTCGACTGCATCCGGAAGCATGTTCAGTGTCTGAGGGTCGACATCTGCTGCAATGACGCGTGCTCCCAGAAGCTTTGGGATTGAAGATGTCGCAACGAAAGTGAGAGCCGGAACGATTACTTTGTCTCCTGGCCTCAACCCGTGCGCGAGCAGCGCGCACATCAACGCGGAAGACCCGTTGTTGACAGCTATTGCCCTGGAAGAGAGATACTTGGAGAGAAGTGCTTCAAATCTTTCGGTGACCTTTCCTTGGCTCACCCACCCACCATCTAGAACAGACAGAATTGCATTTCTTTCATCTTTTCCGATATCTGGTCGGCTCATGGGAACTTTGAACTGCTCTGGCAATGTGTAACGTGTACCTTCTGGAATTAGAATAAGAATTTTTTCTAGGTCTGTGTAGATTGGATTATTCTGAATTCAGGAAGTGGTACAATAAATTTTCCGCCATTTCTGATGAAATCTTTTTCCCTAGTTAGAAACTCGTTAATGAAATACCACGGAAGAACAAGAAAGTAGTCTGGTTTTTCTTTTCTTGCTTGCTCTTCGGATATTATTGGAATGTCTGTCCCGGCAGTTCTTTTGCCCCACTTTGAGGGGCTGCGTTCAGCAGCCGCTCTGACAAGTCTCTTGTCAAGGTCATAATATTGCAAAAGCGTATTCCCACGCGTGGACGCGCCGTAGACATATACCGATTTACCGTTTTTTGTCTCGGATTGGATAAAGTCGTGTGTCCTCTCCTTGAGGCTCTTTATCCTGGTTGCAAAGTTCTGATAGGTGGCGTACTCGTTCAGTTTGAGCCGTGCTTCGTTGTCCCTCATCATTTTCACAGATTCCATAACAGGGTAAGATTGGCAGCTCTTGTGTTTGATGTAAGTGCGGAAGCTTCCTCCATTGATATCGTTTTCCTCAACATCAAAGACCGTGAGGTCATGCCTGTCGAGCAATTTTTCAAGCGAGGCTAGCGAGTAGTATTCTAGATGCTCGTGCACTATGTTGTCGAAAGCGTTGTTGGCAAGCATGGCCGCCAAGTAGTTCATCTGGACAACCCATACCCCGTCTCTATGCAACATTTTTTTCAAGTCGCTTACAAATTGATTAGGCGTTTCAAGATCATAGAACATGGCTATGCTCGTGACGACCTTTGCCTTTTCATCACGAAATTTCTTTTCAAAAGCCGGATAGCTAAAGAAATCGTTGATAACTTTAGTGGTTCCCTTGGAGGCCTCCTCTACAAGGTTCTTGGCAGGTTCGAAGCCCACTAAGCGTAGATTGCTGTGGCGATAGCTCCTAAGAAGAGTTCCATCATTGGCTCCGATGTCAACCACAATGTCCCCCTCCTGCAGTTTGGCCATTGTCTCGGCCCTCGAAGCAATGTCTGCAAGCGCATCTCGCATAGTCTGGTTAGTCCCGCTCTTGTACCAGAACTTGTTGTAAAGAAGCTCAGGCGAAACGGTGTGTCTCAGCTGCAACAGGCCGCAGCCACCATTTTGGACATCGCAGAGAACCAGTTCTATTGGTGCGGCATAAAGCGTCTGATCCTGGTCATTCACAAAGTTGCTGAGGTATTGCGTACCCAATGACAGGATCGGAATCATTTCTTTCCTGCTACACAGCCTGCATTCTGATCTTGTAATCATGTTATCTGGCAACCGAAACTCCATGTCGCCCATAGAACGCAAGGGAAAAGGTCGGCTGGGCGATATTATATCTTTATGATCTCCCTAATTGCTATAGCTTTTCAGCACGATCCCAAATGGCCATTCGGGCCTTCTTGCCATACTTCTTGCCGCTGAACGTGGCCATGCTTATGATATGCCGGATTTCTTCTCCTTCTACTTCATCAGCCATAAAGATGCCTTCGACTTCGAATCCGACAGACTTGTACAGTGTTATTGCTCTTGTGTTATCTGAATAGACATTGAGCCATGCCTTCCTGAACCCTTCCCGCCAAGCTTTTTTGATCATGTAGGTGCAGATTTTCTTCCCAAACCCTTTCCCTTGCCAATTATCTCCAATGACAATACCCAGAATGCAGTTATGCTTCTTGGAAGGCTTTTCAAAAAGTGTGAGAAAGCTGTAAGCAATTAGTTCATTATTGTAAAATGAAAAGAACTTGATCTTGTCCTTCCTCGCTAACTCTTTCTGCACGATGACGTCAGCGTTCAAGAGATTGATGTCCCCGAAATGATTGAACTGGTACAAGGTATCCTTTTTCAATTTCAACAGAAATTCCCGGAACGTCGCAGGATCTGCGGAATCTACTATTTCCACCTGACTTTTTCCGGACGGAGGGAGCACTCCAATCCTCAATCTAGGATAATCACATATATCAATTATCTCTGAGGGCAGCGAGACGTTTGCGGTTGCCATGCAACTTGGCTGCCCGTTTGTTTTCACGACTCAGCCTAGTAATGATGTTCTGCTCGCTCGGATAGAGAGGCGCGTCCCATGGAAAGGATTTGCCGTCGATAAACATTTTCCAGCGGCGGATATCCTCTTCCAGCATCACCTTTATCAGTTGTTCAAACTTGATTCTCGGTTCCCAGGAAATCAGTCTTTTAGCTTTACTGTAGTCTCCGCACAGTCGATCCACATCCAAAGGTCGGAAGAACCGCTTATCAGTCTTAACGTATTTTTTCCAGTCCAGACCTACGAGCTCAAACGCCAATTTTGCAAACTCTCTGACAGTATGCGCCTCTCCGGTGCTTATGACAAGATTATCGGGCCGGGTTCTTTGAAGCATCATGTGCATTGCCTCGACATACTCTGGCGCGTAGCCCCAGTCCCTCTTGGCATCCAAATTACCGAGAACAAGTTCATTTTTGAGTCCAAGGTGTATTTCTGCCACCCCATTTGTTATTTTCCTGGAAACAAATTCCAGTCCGCGGAGCGGAGATTCATGATTAAACAGTATTCCGGTTACTGCGAACATACCGTACGACTGGCGGTAAATGTTCGTAATCCAGTGCGCATACAGTTTTGATATAGCGTAAGGACTGGCAGGCATGAAGGTTGTATTCTCGTTCTGAACAGAAACACCGTTGTTGCCGTACATTTCGCTGCTGGATGCCTGATAAAACTTGATTTTCTGATTGAAGAACCGCACGGCCTCCAGAAGCTTGGTCACAGCAAGACCCGTTATTTCGGCGTTGCCAACTGGCTGTTCAAACGCAGTGCTCACATAGCTGGCAGCGGCCAGATTGTAAATTTCGTCGGGATCAGAGATTTTGATGGATTCGATAAGCGAGCCCATGTCAAGCAGGTCTGCTGGAATTAGATGGACCTTCTGATAAATGCCCAAGCTCTGAAGCCTCCAAAAGTTAGGAGACGAGGCTCTCCGGAATGTTCCAAACACCTTGTACCCCTTGTGCAGGAGGTACTTGGTAAGATATGCGCCGTCCTGTCCGGTTATTCCTGTCACAAGAGCCTTCTTAATGGTTTATCAGCTCTC
>CAZNOV010000020.1:10835-15090 GCA_964574725.1 uncultured Nitrososphaera sp.
CGTCCTGTCCGGTTATTCCTGTCACAAGAGCCTTCTTAATGGTTTATCAGCTCTCGGGTATCGGGATCCTAATGAAGCTAATATACATTAGCTCATTCTCGAAAATACCACCGTGGTTTTCGCGCCACGATTTTCCGGTAGAGATAATACTTTAGCGCAGCAAACCATGAAGAGGCTTTTTCGTGGCGGCTCAGCCAAGCTGGCCCGTTTTCTGCCACCCATTCTCTGTCAAGCATGCCAATTATAGTGTCATATCCTTTGTCGTTACTGATCATGTGATATTCAGGATCAAGGTATTTTATGACTGCCTTTGCATTCTTCTCCATCGCATTCCTTTCCTTGGACTTGTCGGTTATCACGATTTTGGGTTCGCTCCATTCAACTTTCCAGTAACTCTTTTCGTCGTCGGATTCGTAAGGCTGTCTTTGGGTCTCGTGATGTACGTGATACGAGGAATCGATCTTGCCATAACGATGTTTTGATTTTTCGGTTGACTGTCGCAAGAGAATGTCAGTGTATCTCCACATGTAGTCGTCGTCACATCGAAAGTCGCTCGTAGCAGATTTTTTCACCATGTGGCAGAGGTCAAGAGACCTACTATTTGGCATCAGTTTTCCCTTATCTTCCCGGTAGTAGTGGTAAGCCATTATCCTCCTGCTGCTTTCGAGCACGTCATAACTTTCCGACTGTTTCAGCATGTCATCATACCATCCCGAAGACAGTTCGATGTCTGCGTCTACCATGACAAACCATTTTGATTCCACTAGCGAAATCAAGAACTCTAGTGCTTTTCCTGTTGTCCGTATGTCAGGCCTTACATGAACCTCAACGCGCGGGTATTTTCTCAAGATTTCAACTGTGGAATCCTTCGAGCCGCCATCGCACACGAATAACTTTCGCACCGGTACTTCCCGGTAAACGGTGAACAAGCATCTTTCTAGAAAGTGCTCAGCGTCTAGAGTAAGCATAACGGCATCGACCGGCTCCTGATGTGGTTCTTCGATCAATCTATCAAGAAAGCAGCCCGATGGCTTGTCAATATACTTCAAACTACGTGCTGATGCTCCCGGCTACTAATTATCCTATCGACGCTCACATCGCGAGTGAATGCGAGCTAATGACGATCAATCAAACCTCTTGGAAATTCAATTCGCTCAACTCAGACCGTGTTTTCCGTCATTTAAGCTGTTTGCAGGGAGCGCTCGTCGCGCAAGTTTTCAGGTACTTTGATTTGATATCGCTGAAACCTGCCTGGTCTGTCACGCGTCAAGTATGCCTAGATTTATTAGCAGGAGGTCAAAAAAAGCTACAGACGATGCCGCGTTCACTGAAGAAATCTTTCGATTATTTGCGCAGGGCTGAAAAACTAATACCATCTCTTAGTCAGACCTTCAGCAAGGCACCATATAGCTTTGTGAAGGGAGTGTTTCCAGTCTATGCAGACAGCGGCCAGGGTAGCAGGATAACAGACGTTGATGGAAATGAATACATCGACTACCTGTGCGGACTGGGGCCTGTCATTCTTGGATATCGTTATCCTGCTGTAGACGACGCTGTCAGGAGGCAGCTGGAGAAAGGAATGACATTTTCGCTTCCTCACCCGCTGGAGATCGAGGTTGCAGACGCACTGAAGGAAACTGTACCATGCGCTGAAATGGCAAAGTATTCCAAAACAGGATCGGATGTCGTTACAGCAGCGGTCAGGGGCGCGAGGGCAATCACGAAACGTGAAAAAATTGCCTATTGTGGCTCAGGTGGTGTGTGGCATGATTGGTATACGACGATTACTAGCCGGGACTACGGCGTCCCTAAATCGACCAAGCAAGAAATTGTGACATTCGAATATAACAAGATCGACTCGCTGGAGAGGGTCTTTGAGAATAATCCAGACGACGTTGCTGCCGTATGCATGGAGCCGACCATGTTCGAGCCACCTAAGGGAAATTTTCTTCAGAGCGTAAAGGACCTCGCCCACAAGAATGGAGCAGTACTGGTATATGACGAAATAGTTACAGGATATAGATTCTCGATCGGCGGAGGGCAGAAACTTTACGGGGTAGAGCCAGACATCGCGGCCCTTGGGAAGGGCATGGGCAACGGGATGCCCATAGGCGCCATCGTAGGCAAGAGCGAGTACATGAAGATCTTTGATGATGTTTTCTTTTCGACCACATTCGCCGGTGAAACGCTTTCACTTGCGGCCAGCCTGGCCACGATACATGAGATAAGGGACAGGAATGTACCAGATTACACCTGGAAGCTCGGCAAGAAGATTATGGACGGGTACAATTCAATAGCTAAAGAAAAACATCTGGATCAGGTGGTCAGTTGCATAGGCTATCCGGTGAGAACGAGGATACTTTGCAAAGATGCAAAGGGAAATGATTCGCTCCTGATCAAGAGCCTGCTGCTTCAAGAAATGATCAAGCGCGGCATACTGATTCACCCAAGCGTGCAGTATATCTCCTATTCACACTCAGAACAGGATATTCGAAAGACACTGGAAGCGTTTGAAGAATCGGCTGGAGTGTTGAGCAAAGCAATTGAAGCTGGCGACATAACGAAATACTTGGAAGGAGAGCCGGCAAAGCCGGTATTTCCGCTTGAAAGATCGTTGAAATGAGAGGAGGTCTAAGAAGACGAGGTTCTTGATCATTGGCCTTGGTAGCATGGGGAAAAGGAGGATCAGGAATCTCCAGTACCTTGGATACAAAGACATTATTGGCTGCGACCTTCAAGATTATCGTAGAAGCGAAGTCGAAAAAATCTACGGGATCCGGACCCGCAGTACGATCGAAAAGGGTATGGCTGAGAGACCAGATGCAGTCATTATCTCGACGCCTCCCGACCGGCATTACGATATCGCCAAAAAAATAGCAGCAACCGGCCTGCCATTCTTCATGGAGGCAAATGTAATCCCCGAAGGCTTTGGAAAGCTAGTTCAGCTCTGTCAGAGGAAAAAAGTATTCGCAGCACCATCATGCACTATGAGGTTTCACCCCAGCATAAAAAGGATCAAATCGCTCTTGGACGATGGTGCCGCCGGAAAAGTTCTGCATTTCACCTACCACGTAGGTCAGTACCTTCCCGACTGGCACCCCTATGAAGACTACAGGAAATTCTACGTCAGCAAGAAAAAAACTGGTGCATGCAGAGAAATCGTGCCTTTCGAACTGAACTGGGTGACCTGGGTCATGGGAAGTATAGTTCTTGTATCAGCCTTCCGGAGAAAAATCTCAAAACTTGAAACTAGCATTGACGACATTTATTCGATGTTGCTTGAATTCAAGGGTGGCAAAGTGGGCACAATGGTAATTGATGTCCTTTCTCGCGTGCCCTACAGAACGCTAAAGATCGTGGGTGAGCAGGGCGTGATCACCTGGGAATGGCGCGAAAAAGCAGTGAACCTTTACACATCAAAAGATGGGACCTGGCAGAAATATCCCGAGCCGGCAGGAATGAGGATGCCCGGATACGTTGCAGAAGAAGACATGTATATCGAGGAGATGAAAGCATATATCGACGGCATCGGGAATCGCAAGTATCCTCATTCTCTCAAAGATGAGGCAAAACTTATGAAGTTACTCACAATCATTGAGCGCAGCTCTGATACTTCGAAGCAAATCAGAGTCGGGTCATTACGATGAAGGTAAAACGAAGATTCTTTCCGAGATTCAGAGTAGGAAATAGCGGCAGCTACATTGGCCATTCGGAGCCTTGCTTCATAGTCGCTGAAGCCGGGGTTAACCATAATGGCAGCCTGTCGGTAGCCAAGAAATTGATAGACGCGGCGCATCGGAGTGGTGCCGACGCCATTAAGTTCCAGACCTATGTTACGGAAAGGCTGGTGAGCAGGCTTCTGAGCAGAAAGCAGTTCGACATGCTCAGAAAGCTTGAACTGAGCGAGGATGCTTTCCTGGAGCTCGAACACTATGCTGAGCGGCAGGGAATAATCTTCTTTTCCACGCCTTTCGATGAGTCAAGCGTCAAAATGCTGCAAAATATTGGCGTCCCGCTTTACAAGATAGGATCCGGTGACATCTGCAACATCCCCCTTCTGAATATTGTGGCAAAGACAGGCAAGCCTGTCATTCTTTCCACTGGCATGAGCACTATGACCGAGATCGCAACGGCTGTCAACGCGATAGCCCCGTTGTGCAGGAAACTGGTTCTAACTCATTGCACTTCACTTTATCCCGCAAGAATTGAAGAAGCGAATCTTAGAGCAATGGCTGCTCTCAGGGATGCTTTCGGT
>CAZNOV010000021.1:0-14905 GCA_964574725.1 uncultured Nitrososphaera sp.
TTTGCAGCCGTTGCATGGTCGTTGGGCATTACTGCAATCATTATCAAGATAATGGACGCAGTGTGGCCCGGCGGGATAAGGGTCACTCCAAAAGAAGAAGAGATCGGTCTCGACCTTGCGCAGCATGGAGAAAGGGCATACGTAACGTAGGGATTCAATCCCCCTTTCTTTCTTTCTTTTTTCACTCTCAACAACAAATAATCTTATATCCAAGTGCACTTGTTATTGGAAGCAGCATGAGTGCTCGCGGTAAGTTTACGACGGGTCAGACGTGGGGGGCTCTGAAAAAGGCGTGGAAAGGTTACAAGATTGCCAAGGTGCAGGATGACAAGCCAAAGATGGCGGAATACGCAAAGAAGATCAAGACACTTCAGAGCGAGCTTGGCATAAAGCAGTCGTCGTTCCCGGAAGTCGGAGTCTAACCTTATTCGTAGACCGCCACTAGCCTACTTCCGAGTTTAATCAGCATGGGGCCGATGAACGTTGTCAGAGCAACAGCCATCCCTATTATGGGGAACAGCGTGTGGCTGATGACCCCGAGATCCTGGCCAGTCTTTAGGACTATGAATGAGAACTCGCCGAGCTGGGCCATGCTCAGTCCTATTCCGATAGCAAACGCCTTGTCAAATCCAAAAAGCCTGACTCCGGCGTACGCCCCGCCAAATTTTCCAAAGACCGTGACCAGAGTTATGATCGCAACGGGAACCCAATACGCCGATACCAGCGAAAGATCCATCAACGCTCCGATCGTCACAAAGAAAATCGCGCTAAATATCTCCCGGGTGGGGGAAATCATGACGGATATCTGTTCCGAGAACTTGCTGCCGGCAATGATTACACCTGCGAGGAAGGCACCAGTAGCTGCAGAAAACCCGAGCTGATATGAGAGGAACGCAAGCCCAAACGCGGTTCCGAGTGCGAGCATTATCGTCAATTCGTACCGGTCCAGCTTCGCCACGAGTGAGAACAGGCGCGGCATCAAGAGCACTCCAACGGCTATTGTTCCTCCAATAAACAGCCCTATCTTTCCCACAGTTGTGAAAATCTGGCCAACGTCAAACGCCCCAGTCACCACACCCGAACTAATCGCGCTTATGATCACGATTGCAACCAGGTCCTCAATGACGAGGACTCCTATCATGAGAATGGCCGGCGTAGACTCGAGCTTTTTCATGTCTTCTAGCACCTTGATAATAATTACAGTAGAGCTTATCGAAATGGCGGCTGCCAGGAACATCGAGTCATAAAACGACCATCCCAAGGCGGCTCCAACTGCAAAGCCAAGAACAAGCATGACCAGAACCTCGATGACTGCGATGCCCGTACCGATCCTGCCTATTGCCCTCAGCTGTCGAAGGGGAAATGAAAGGCCCACACCAAAGAGCAAGAGAACGATTGCGATGTCGGAAAAATTGTTGAGCATCTCGGTGTCCTTGATCAGTCCGAAAGGCCCAAACGGGCCGATCAATATTCCCGCCACAAGAAAACCCAGTACCATAGGCTGCCTCAGGATGTACGCAAGCGCTCCGACCCCGGAGCACACGAGGAGTAGGTATCCTAGGTCGCCTACAAGTTCAATGCCCCCGCTCAATTGTCTAGACTCAAGAATATTTTAGTCGCTTTATAGCGAAGAGTTAACTTTACTTCACTTTTCCATTAGCACATGTACGAATTATCCACTAAGAATAAATACGAGATTTTTGCATCGTCCATCCACTTGGCATCTCGACAAAAGGAAGCCGAGATTATAAGCGAAATATTGCTCAAGGCCGCGAGCGAGCCGCAGTTCAGAAATGACTTGATCAGGGATCCAGGCGTAGTCCTTGAGCAGTATGACGTCTCGCAGCAAGCGAAGCTGATAATAAAGCGCAGCATCACGGACCTGACGCAGTAACCGAAGCCGTAACTATGGAGAATTCCGCTACGATACGATTTTACTTGCCTACCAGTTGGCACCTGCTTGGTGACGCATGTGATAGTATAGATACTGCTGGGCATAACCCGCGTATCTTCCAAAGTGTTGTCTTGCTCTATCAGTGATGTCGTCATACTGATGGGGAGTAAGTTTGTCACTTAATTTGCTTTCAAAAAGCCATTGATAATTCTTGACAAGAGCCCTTGCGATCCACACGTCTACTGGAAATGCTTCGAGTTTGTCGAGAGAAAAAAGAAGCACGCAGTCCGCAATCTTGTTTCCGACGCCGTAGATTTGAGTGAGCTGACGTTTCGCGTCGTGGTAGCTCATCTTCGTTAGCGTCCTAAAATCCAGCGCGCCTGTCACGATGCTCTCGGCCACGGCTTTGATGGCTTTTACCCTGTAACCCAGTCCGCAGGCCAGCAGGTCGCTAATCCGCGCCTTGCTGATTGTGTCGGCCGAGGGAAATGAATAGAATTCTAGGCCATCCAGCGCCATTCGACTGCCGAATCTGCGGGCAAGGTTGAACAGCATCCTGCGGATCATCGGTATGTTGGTGTTGCTGGCGCAGACGAAAGAGAAAAGGCACTGTTCAGGCTCTTGCCTCATGAGCCTTAGACCCTGATACTTTGTCAAAAGCCGCTTGATTAGTGGGTCTCCTTCAAGTTCTGCGAATATAGTCCTGACGTCATCGTCTAGCCTGAATATTCTACTTTGAATGGAATCACTCTTGGGATATGAATTGACCTTGTGAATACCCCTGGTCCCGCTGATCTTCACTATGTGCTGTCCGTATATGCCGTACCATGAATCGAGCTGTCTTTGCCATAGAAAGACCTGACCGCTGTTGATGGTTCTTACGGGGTCATAACTATCCAGGGATGCTGACTGCAATTTCGCCCTGATAGGGAACCAGTCAGTTCCTTATTGAACTTTCTCGTGGACTCCCCTACGACATTAACATTAAATAAATGACGTGCGTGATCCGATTGGCACATGGATTCTAATGATTCATCAGATCCGGTAGACGCCTTCAAGAAGGTCATTGAAAAAGGCAGCGAAGCGCAGAAGGACTTTATGAAGCAGTTTTCCTCGATCCAGCAAGACGCGATGCAGAACTATTTTGCAGTCCTCCGCGGCC
Source organism: uncultured Nitrososphaera sp. (assembly GCA_964574725.1). GTDB lineage: Archaea > Thermoproteota > Nitrososphaeria > Nitrososphaerales > Nitrososphaeraceae > Nitrososphaera. The sequence goes on from CAZNOV010000021.1 coordinate 3,057, forward strand.
TATCATACTATAATGCGATGTTCAAGACGACAGTGCAGAGCGGGGGCAGGATCTCTATTCCCGAAGCGGAAAGGCAGGCTCTCAACATTGAAGACGGAGACCTTGTACAGGTAATAGTCGTTCCAATAGAGCGAAGGCGCAAGACGAAAGAGGGCTAGTTTCAGCTGTTGTTGCCGACCAAAAATTTCAACACTACCTTGCTAAATGCCATAGGCTTTTCCACGTAGGGCGTATGACCGCAATTCTTTATTACGACTAGCTCGTTGTCAGGGATCTCGCTATACTCCTTGGCGTACTGCAGAGGTATCATGCCGTCGCTGTCCCCCCATACGAGGAGGGTAGGCGAGATAATGCTGGCTATCCTCCCCTGGAGCTTCGGCGCGTGCCTCATTCCGAGGAGCGTCGACATGAAAGCATACTTTGCGTTTGGAAGCCTCATTCTGTTCACAAAATCCATCACAATTTCCTTGGTGACTGCATCCGGATCGTGGGCCATGCCGCTAAAAGCATTCCACGTGTTTTCGTAGGTCGGGTAAAGTGCTGCCAATATATACGCGTCAAGTGTTTGCGTGGAGGTCCGCATCATCCCGCCGGGTGCTGCTAGAACGAGCTTTTCCACCCTCCTATTGGATCTGATCGCAAACTCTGTTGCCACATGACCACCAAACGACGAGCCCACGATGCTGGCTTTGTTGATTCGTAGACGCTCCAAGAAACCTGCAAGAAAGTCCAGAAAGAAATCCATTGAATACTCGACCGTAGGCTTGTCGCTGTAGCCAAACCCGATAATGTCGGGCGCTATGACTCGAAAGTACTTGGAAAGGGCTGGAATGACGCGCGCCCATCTCTCAGCAGAGGCTCCAATTCCGTGGAGGAGTACTAGTGTCTTGGCTGAATCAGAAGATGCATAATCCAGAAAACGAACCGCATGGCCATCAACATAGGTGATCTTCTGAGGCATGGACTGCTGTTGCAATCAGGTCGATACTATCCGGACTTCACTTAATATATTTATGCAGACACGAGACTGCAAAGATTCACGTTCAATCCTTTTGTCCCGTTCATGGAATACTGCCACTGGTCTTGGTAGAGCAGCAGCTCCTCCATTTGCCTCCTCTTCCTCTGTTCCAGCAGAAGCCCCGCTATATTTCGAGTTCGTTCAAGATAGTGAAACGTGATCATCTGCGACATACTTTCTAGCAATACCTTGATCGCTCTGATTATTCTTTGAATAATCGCATCTCTTGTTTCAGATAGTCCAAGTAGTTGCTCCACGCTGGTCTTAGAGTCGGTGCGAATCTGTACCGGCATCTGCGGGTCCTTGCCCCGGAGAGTCGCCAGGCTTTCTATGTGATGCTTGTTATCTGCAATGGCAAAATAAACGGCCAGCATCTCCATCCTCTCGACGCCAAACTTCTGTTTACTCCACGATGGCTTCAAGAATCTGATTCTGCTGCAATTTGTCGAATGATTGTACCATGCAACATGACCAGAAGGTGAACCATCTGCATCTACGGTTATACCTGACAGAAGCACCCCGCGAAAGGGTAATTGGGGGGTGGCATAAGTCCTTATCTATCCGCGGTATTTTAGTCGGTGATTCAAAAGTTTAACGCCCTAGGATCAGCTGCTGCTCCGAATCGCGCTTCCTCGAAAATGAGCATATTTCTCTAGGAAGTATCTGCAATTCTTGCGCACGATATCACGATATAGGTGCGGCTCTTCTCTGAACGCAGGGGTATCTGACTCGTAGTGTCCGCATCTCCAGCAGATCCACTCTGTCCACTTCCCATCCTTGTATGCGTACGATCTCCCATTACACGAGGGGCATGACATCGGCTGACGCGCTACGGTTCCCGCATGCCTTTTCTACAATGATACTCAAGGATTTTCAATCAATTGCTAAAATGTGATTCTCCGGTTGAATGTCGAATTGATTTAAATCTGTGTTCGAAGACCTGACTCGCGAAAGGATGGCTGAAAGGCAAAAGCAGATCTCGGTCTCGCTTGACAAGAGTTCAATCGTTTCAGGACAGGAACTGCACGGGAAGGTAAACATTAGTTACCCTGGAAGGTTTGACAGCCTAGTTATCAATTCCCAGATAGAGAATTCAAGTGACGTGTTTTCATACACAAACCTCAACGGGAAAAAAATCAATCACCCTTATGCACGGCTCTCAATATTCAAGACCGAACTCGGCGATAGAAGGGTAATTAATTTTACTGCTGTTAGTAGGCATGTTCCAGTAGCAGAATATTCAAATGCAAAGTTCCGAGTGTCGATTATTCAGGAACACAAGGAGGTTGTAGACGATGTTGCGCACCTAAGAATAGTGAAATCCTAGGAAAAGTTCTCTACTACCTCGACAGTACCCTGCATCCACGGGTGAGGCACACAGTGGTAGGAATACTCTCCTGCTTTTGTGAACAGAAATTCGTAGGTTTTCCCCGGCATCACGAACGCTTCATCGTCGTTCGTTAGGTCTTGGGAATCGAAGAGCCCACTGTACCTGTCATTGTATCCAGTGTCGGAGGTGACCGTGTGAGGAACGGTATCCTGACTTGTCCAGACGACTAGGTTCGTTCTTCCTAGTGTCACTCGAACTTCCTTTGGAACAAAGAACTTTGGATTGGCTTCAATCGAAGAGCCTTCGCTTATGGTGACTTCCGTCTTGCTTGGAGGCTTGATCACTTCCTCTGGAAAAACCGGCTTTGCGTTTGCCTGGGGAACATAGACAAACTGGTAATAGCCCATACTTACCGCTAGAGCTACAACGAAAGCAATCATGCTAATTCCTCCGGCATGGTTATCCATAGCGAATCCCCAATTTCATCGTGCTATTTTTCCATATAAATTTTCTTTGGAGTCTCAAGTCGTTCTGTAACCCTTTGAAGTATCTTTTTCGATTTCAGATGCGGATGTGGTCCGCTGACTGCCGCTATCAGGCATCGATGCTGACTTGCCGCCGGCCTTGGTTCCTGTTGAAGCCTGTTTTTGCTGCGACAGCTCTGGCGTTTTTTCACCTCCCATCTTTGCAGTCGCTGTTGGAGGCGGTGCAAGCGGTTTTTCTGCTGGCGGCACCGCAGGCGCTGGCCTTGGAGCCACAGGTGTTGGCCTGGCAGTCGTAGGCGGCGTAGGCTTTGGAGGAGGGGCCTTTGCCATTGCCCTGCCATACCTGTATAGGTGGAACATGCCAGCAAATACGACCATCATAAGCCCCACTATGAAAAGTGACCAGTTCTTCATTCCCTGCAACATCGCATAGTAAGCGGAAATATTCAGATAAACCTGGAATGCCAGCAGCACTATGAACATGATGTAAAGCCATTTCTGAGAGAAGTTTATCGCGCTCTTTGACGCTTTCTTTGGTTGGAGTTTGGCATTTGCTTCGGCATGCTTTGCCAACTTTATCATCATGTAAGTAAAGCCAAACGAAAGGGGCACCAGCAATATCATGACTAGGTAGAAGAATATTGGGTCGATCACAAGCCTCTCCAGGAGGGCCTTTTCAAAATTGGGGTCAATGTAAAAGCCCCAGTAGGTCGTCACGATAATCTGCGCGAGGCTTGTGATCCCGATCGCGGTGATGATCGGTCTGTCCTTCCACGAGAACTTTTTGTACCGATCAATGAATGGGATAATCAGCAATGTGAAAATGAACAACCCCGGCCATGCTACACCTGTGACAAATTTGTCGTACATCGTGCGGAGGAACGCGTAGAGACCGGTAAGATACCACTCTGGAACGGTTATACCTGGCGGTGTCTCGGGCTCAAAAGGCAGACCGAGTCCCACCGGGAACACTCCTCCCGTAATGGTTATCGCGCCTGAAATCGCCATCACCATCGGTACGTCAAATACCAGAAATCTCGGGAAATGAACCATCATGAGCCCAAGCAGAGCTATGGGCAGCATGAAGACGTGGAATGTATAGAATCGGAGAATAAAGTCGTGAAATCCGGCACCAAAGAACGCTTCCCTCATCTGCGGTCCCATAATGGGTATCGAATTCGTCAATGACGCGGCAATCGATATTGCGAGCTCGGCTCGCTCGCTAAATATAATGTCGTAACCGGTAAAAGCCTCGAGGATTGTAAGCACACCGATTATGACTCCAGTCACCCACAGAATCTCGTTTCTGATCTTGTACCTGCCGCTAAAATACTGGTAATACATGTGCAGCAGCGCCAACATGACCATTGCATTTGACCCGTGGTAGTGGATGTTGCGTATGTGGAAGCCGTATGGTATTGTATCGTTGATCAACTCGACGCTGTCCCATGCTCTGTCGAGTATCGGCTCGTACCAGAGCATCAGGAGTGCGCCTGTGATGCCAAGGATGATAAACACGACAAACGTCAGCATGCCCAGAAATCCAAGCGGGCTAACGAACCTTCCGGGGAACGTAAACTTCATCCCCATGAAAATGGTTCGCTCTATTCCGGCATAGACCCACCGGAAGAACCTTACTAGGCTGTTCTCATACGCTAAGGTAGCGCCCAAATCCCACTATCCCATTCCCATTAGGAGACCAAACCGGAGGAAGTATCACCAAGTAGCCTTCACTGTCAATTTCAAGATCCAGCCTTGGAAGTACATTTGAAGGAGGTCCCTGAAGAGAAGCCGGCCCTGCGAATGCCTTGCCTGTCAGCGGGTCGTACATGCTCCCGTGGCAAGGACACTCGCCTCGCTTCCTTCCTTCCTGCGGCCAGTACTTCCAAAGGCACCACAGATGCAGACATATCATGCTGTAGACCCTGAAGGCAGAAGCGTCGTTCTTTTCGCCGCCGAGTTCCGGCGGCAATCTAATCAGCTGCCAGGTCCTGAACGCTTCCTTATTCAGCACTTCATCCTTAGACCTTGGATAGATAATCACATCCGAATGGTTAACCTCGAATTCACTGGCCTTGACAAAATCGCCATTGACGAGCTGCACCCTTGTCTTCTCGGAGACGTTGCCTGCGGGGTTTGGCAAGAACTTACCCCAGTCTACAAACGGGGTGAACGTCATCACAGTACCAGCGGCGGCCATCAGCTTGAGAAAATCGCGCCGAGATACCTTTCCTCCAGTCGGAGGGCTCGCCATACTGAAAGAAAAAGATTCCTGATAACTTAATAAATCTTTGGAACGAGACAGATTCTTTCGAAAATTATTCTTCTGCTCCACGATCTTGATGAGCGGAGGAATCGTTTAACTGTTGATCCGAACGTTCGGATGGTGGCACATGATTCATGCCCACGATGTCCCCTCTAGCTTTGCAAACTTTAGGTAGGCACCGGTTCTGGCGATTCCGTCGACCTTGGCGCCCTCCATATTGGCTTCAACCATTATCGTTTGCGACAGCTTGCTGCCTGAAAAATCCGCGCCTTGCAAATTAGCTCCCATGAAATTCGTCTTCGTCAAGTCTGCGTCGGTTAGGCGCGCCCGTTTCAATTCCGCGTACATCAGCAACGTTTCAGCGAGATTACAGCGCTCAAAGTTTGCATCGTTAAGGTTTGCCTGCACAAGGTTGGCTCCCTTCAAGTTGGCGCCGGCAAAATTCGCCCGGTCCGCGACCACTCCGTTCAAGTAAGCCCCTGCCATTTCCACGTTTGCAAAATTTCTGCCAGAAAAATCAAGCTTGGCTGTCAGGTTCTTCATTCTCCAGACGTTGAATTTATCCACTTCACCTTTTGACAGCAGCCTGTATCCTTCTTCGTGAGCACCTGACACGGAACTCGATCCGATGCACCTCCAATATATATCTCAGCTAGGTGCGTCCCACGGGTTCATGCCTCGCAGAAAGCGCAGCGAGTCAATTAGCCCTTCCGCGTAGCCGATGCTCAGTACTGCGAGCTCGAACTTGCCCTGGTTAAGGAAACGCTCCGCGTCAGAAATGTACGAATCAGCATTCTCCAGCACATCGAACGTCTCCTTTGAGACAGTCTCTTTGTTCGTTTCCGCTCTCATGATCTCGCGCATCTGCTGGACTGCCTGCTTTGCCCTGGGTGCGTACCTTTCCACCATCTGTGTGGAGATTCTTTTGATATTCCGGGAGTTATCCATCGGCGGGTCAAGATTCCTTGAAAGGGAGGCAACTGCCTCGGCTTCAGTGAAATGAAGCGCGCCAGGTATGATTACGCTGTGGGGACCTTGCCCGAATTCAACTTGCAAAAGGGACGCGACCGATCCCGAGACTAATGCCTGACTCTCCGTGCCCGCTCTCGAGGCAACGATTGCGAAGGTCAGGTCAGAAAACGCTTCAAATTTCTGGTCCGCTTCCGCCTCTGCGAGCATCTTGAACACCTGGGCCGGGCTCAGAAAGTAGGGGTCATTTGCTCCGTCATACCTATACTCGGTCAGAATAAGCGAGTGATTTCCTGCAAGAAGGTTGTCGTAAACAACATTGTAGACACTGATAGCCGACCGAGAATCTGACATCATGGTGATTATTCTGCCGAATTTGTAGGCATGAAGGCCCGTTTCACCTATTGCAGAAGTAATCCCAGACGCGGCATGTAGGACCGACGTTTTGATGGAATTTCTCGCAGCCCGGGTCCGAAGTTCGGCGTGGGTAGTTGCAACAAGCGGATCGCCGTAGGTCACTAGGGCAACATCTTTCGATCTTGCCATTTCGAGAATCTCTCGGCCGTCTTCTACGAACCATCGCTCCACAGCAGTGACTTTGGATCCCAGAATAGAAAGTAGCCCTTCGAGGTCCTCCTTGTACAGCGCACCTGTATAACGCTCTGCGTACACGACCTCGCATTTTTTCAAGACATCAATGCCGGCAAGGCTCAATCCGCGATATCCGTTGATACCTAGGCCCACGAACCAGAGCATGGAACAATTGAGCGGGTGACGCCGATATATACAGCTACATCTTTGTCTTCTTCAGGTGGTGCAGGCGGGAGAGGTGAAAGAGCGCGCGCTGGTACACCTCAACGCTGGCGATGTACTCATCGATATTTACGCGCTCGTCGGCCGTATGCGATGCGTGAGGATCCCCAGGGCCGTACGTTATCACGGGGATCTTGAAACTGTGGCCAAGGACGTTCATGTCTCCGGTGCCTGTCTTGCGCAAAAGCATCGGCCTTCTCCCGCGGACGTCTATCACCGCAAGCAGCAGCGCACGAACCAGCGGCGATGAATGATCAGCTTCGAAGGGCTCTGTCTTATCCTCTATCCTATATGTGGCCTTTACCCCCTTTTCTGCGGCAGTCTTTGCGATAACAGCGTCTACGGTTTGAAGGACGCTGTCGCAAGTGGTAATCGTTGGAACCCTGATGTCTATTGTTATCTTGCACTTTTGCGGGGTAACGTTGTGGCTCGATCCTCCTGTTATCTCTGTCAAGCTGCAGCTTATGGACTTGGCCTTGTTCTCGGCTGTACCGACGCGCTCGATCTCGGACTTTATTGCCTTCCAAAATTCCTGCATTTCTTCGATGGAATTCTTGGCAAGCCATGGCGCGCTTGCATGGGCGCTATTGCCAACGTCGCAGGTAAGCCTGACTGCGATCCTTCCCTTGTACGCCACCGTTATGTTTTCCAGGCCCGAGGGCTCTCCGAAAATCGCATAGTCTACTCCAAGCTTGCTCTTGACAAGTTGCTTGACACCCGTCGCGTTGCCCTCTTCGTCAACCACTCCGGCGAATATCACGGTGCCTCTTTGCTTTGGAAATTCGGAAGCTGCCAGCAGCATTGAAATGAGAGGCGCTTTTGCGTCAGATGCACCGCGTCCGTACAGGCTCCCGTCCTCGACCCTCACAGGAACCTGTCCTGGCACCGTGTCCATGTGGCCGCAAAGCAGGATTCTGGGCTGACCCGTTCCTTTGGACGCTATGATGTTGCCCACGCTGTCAATATGGACCTGTTCAAAACCAAGCTCGTTCACGCACTTGTCCTTTATCAGGTTGGCAAGTGCGGCTTCCGATCTTGAAGGCGTGTAAAGCTCGAGCGCCTTCTTTAACAGCTCTACCGCATAGCTTGGCGAAACCAATTGCTATGCTACCTACTTTTGATGCAGCGCGTAGTCGACCATCAATGCCGGGATGTCTATTCCTGTAACCCGGACCGTGTTTTTAAATTCAGTGGTATTGTTGACTTCGTGCACAAGCAGGCCGTCGGCTTTGCTCTCCATAAGATCAACGCCGACCATTTCGCCCCCCAGGGCGTGAGCAGCCTTCAGACATACATCCTCGAGCTCCTTCGATACGGGGCATGCCTCCGCTCGCCCTCCAAGCGCCATGTTTGTCTTCCACTCATCGTCGCCAGAGTACCGGTAAATTGCTGCCGGAACGCTGTCGCCAACGACAATGGCCCTGATATCCCTCGGGGGCCGATCGACCAATTCTTCAAAATAGTAGATCTGATAAATCGGAAACATGTGTTCCCTGTCTTCGATAACGGCCTTTGCAGATTCCTTGTCCCGCAGTAAAGCGATGAGCCTCCCCCAGCTCCCGATTGTCGGCTTGATAACGGCAGGGTAGCCGAATTTATCCAATGCAGAGATCGCAGCCTCTTCCGAAAACGCAGAGACAGCCCGTGGAGTCCTCACCCCGGCCTTTTCAAGCAGCATGTGCGAATACATCTTGTTGCCGCACATCATCGCCGTCTGAAGGGGATTGATCATCCGTGCGCCCAAGCCCTCTAGCGCCGATGTAGAATGCACACTCTTGAAGTAGCTGACACACCTCTGGAGAATGGTCCGACCTCGAAATTCGGAATTGCGGTCGTTGAGGTCCAGCACGACGTTCTTACAATCGACATTTTCGACCTTCACTCCTCGCTTTCTGGCGGATTCGTAGAGAGCCTTCTCTTCCCACCTAATGCTGTCGTAAAGGATTGTTAGCGGGCTGGAAGAATCCGTCTCTCCCCCGTCCCGGTTCACTGACCCCAGTCCTCTCCGACAACCTGTGCCGGCTTGATGCCAAACCCTTCCGAAGACCTGACAAGCTCGTAGCTAGCCCCGCAGTCCGGGCATGTGACGATTTCGCCTTCCAGCGAGTCGGAAGGAATCTTGATTTCTGCATCGCACTCTGGACACTTGATCATTCAGTTTCCTACTCCTTTGCTGGGCTAACTTTTACCGAAGCGTCATTAAGTATCTTTCTCTCAAGCCTTTCGTCCAGGTACAGCTCGAGTATATCGCCCATCCGCAATTGTTTCAGCCCGCGAGCCAGCTTTTCGGCCTCGTGCATTCCTGTGTCAAGCCCAAGCAGCGACAGCAGGTACGCCGCGCCATTCTTGCCGGCCAATTCGCCAAATACTATCTTGCGCCTGTTCCCGACTACCTTTGGCTCAAGGATTTCATATGCCGCTGGGTTCCTAAGTATGGCGGCAAGGTGCGTGCCGGCCTTGTGCTTGTATGCGCTGTCGCCGACTATTGGCTTTGACTCTGGCACCGGCAGACTGGTATACTCCGATATCGTCCTCGACAGGTCTCTCAGCATGTGGAGTCTGAGGTCATTGTCCGATCCGTAAATCAGCGTGAGCGCGACAGCGGTTTCAGCAAGGCTGGGGATTCCGGTTCGCTCGCCAAAGCCATCTATGGTCGTGTGGATCTGGTCGGCGCCTGCCTCGCAGCCAGAGAGGGCGTTTGCCAGTGCGAGGCCAATGTCATTGTGGCAGTGGACGTCAAGCGACGTTTTTGACCTGTCGATGCTGTCATACACCATCTTGACTAGGCTGTACATCCCCTCCGGCCGCATTATTCCAACAGTGTCAGGAATGCTTATCCTTTCAATGCCGCGCTTGTTCATCTCCTTGCACATTTCGATCAGGAACGATGGCTCTGTCCTGCTCGCGTCCTCCATTGTAAACCTTGACTTCAAGCCGTGGGCTTTGATATAATCAGCAACTTCAAGGGCCCTCACCTTCGCCTCCTCCCGAGATATCTTGAGCTTGGCAGAAAGGTGGATATCAGAGATCCCCATGTACGTCGCCACCCAGGTCGCGCCGCAATCGATCGCGATGTCCACGTCAGACTTGATCGCCCTTGTGTGCGCCAGAATGTCTGCCCTGAGACCCTGCTTTATTATCGTCTTTGTCGCTTCGGCGTGATCCGGGGATACGACAGGGCTTATCTCTATCTGATCAACACCAAAAGAATCGAGCATCCATGCTATCTGGATTCTCTGCTTTATTGTGAAAGAAACTCCAGGATGCTGCTCCCCCTCCCTTAGGGTGCTGTCGAGGATCCTGATTCGCCGCTTGCGCTGTCCGTTCTCGCCCGTCCAGTTGTACTGGTGCGCATAGTAGTTGGGATCGTCTGATTTTAGCGACATTTGAAATATCATTCAACTGGTTTCGAACAAGATATAAACCTTATCGCACCGAATTCAGCGAATATCAGCACTTATTAATGCTGTAAGCGATCCAGAAATCCGCACAAGAGGCGATTCTCGGCAGAAATCGCTTGATGGTAGCGATAATAGTCAGGATTTTGTATACCTGTCGACGGTTCGAGAAAGGGCATCGAACGAGCCCTGTATCATCCTGATCCGCTTCTGAATGCCTGCCTTGTAGTTGGTCACTCCTTCAGATATCGTCTTGATCATTTCTTCTTGCTCAGATGGATGTGGTGATCCTGCAGACTTACGCGCTCTGAGAGATTTGTCTGGCGTCATATTCCTGATTATTTGCGCGACCTGATCGGCTTTCAGAGGTGATTTCTTTTCCCTGATTACAAGGGCTATGTCTTCCTGCTGCAGCTTTGAAAGGGCGACATTTCTCTTTGCCGCAGCCTTGTTGACTAGCGCTCCAACAATTTCGTGAGCAGTCCTGAAGGGAATCTTTTCCGTGGTGACAAGCTGTTCCGCAATATCTAGGGCAATGGCATAGCTTGAATTTGACACTTCGATCATCCTTTCCTTGTTCACCTGCAAGGACCTGATCACGCCGTTCATCACCTTGAGTTCAGCAATGATTGTCATCGATGAGCCTAGGAGCTCGGGCTTGATTTCTTGAAGGTCACGGCTATAGCCTGATGGTAGAGCCTTGACGATGCCTAGCATCGCAACAAGATGTCCAATGATAATTGCAGACTTTGCGCGGACAATTTCGAGTGGATCTGGGTTTTTCTTTTGTGGCATTGCGCTCGATGTCGAGCTAAACCTGTCAGCAAGCTCGATGTACCCAAATTCACTTGTAGACCAGAGTATAAGATCTTCGGCGATCCTGGCAAGAGTCAATGCAAGTATTGAAAGGTCGGCTGCATATTCCAGAAAGACATCACGGGAACTCGTTGCGTCTATTGAATTCTTCACTATGGAATCAAAGCCAAGCATCACTGCGGTCCTCTTCCGGTCTATGGGGATGCTGGAACCTCCGATTGCGCCCGCACCGAGAGGTGACTGATTAATCCTTTGATAGGCAAGATACAGGCGCTCCATGTCGCGCAAAAGTGCAAAAGCATAAGATAGCAGATAATGTGAAAAGGTCCCTATCTGACCGTGCTGCAAGTGCGTGTAGAGCGGTACTGGCGTGGTCTTGGTTTCGCCTGCCCTTTCGGTGAGCCCATCTATTAGATCAGCCAAGGCTGCGCATATGTCATTAATGTCGTCACGTATCTTCATCCTGACGTCGAGTACCACCTGGTCGTTTCTTGACCTTGCAGTGTGCATCTTGCCACCCGCTTCGCTGCCGGCGCGTTTCAAAACAAACGCCTCGAGTGCCTCGTGTACATCTTCATAGCCGTCGAACACCAGTTTGTCGGGATTTTTCTTGAGTTCCTCCAGCGCGGCCAGGATTTTCCGCACCTCTGCGGCAGTGATGTGTCCCATTTCATGAAGCATTATTGTGTGAGCTTCGCTGCCTAGTATGTCGTACGGGAGTATAGCCTCGTCTTGTTTCGTGGATGAGAGAAAC
>CAZNOV010000022.1:0-8616 GCA_964574725.1 uncultured Nitrososphaera sp.
TATTGGGATTTAGCTCGGGACTGGTGACCTCAAGCACGGAAATCTGGGGGTTTTGGAGGCCGAATTTTTGTTCGAGCTTTACCATCAGGTCCTTTATGCCTGATCCCTTCCGTCCGATGACAAGCCCGGGTCTGGTAACGAACAATGTTATCTTTGCCCCGACTGGAGTTTTTTGAACCTCCACCCCACCGTAACCAGCGTCCTTGAGAGACTGGGCAAGAAATTCGTTCAGCTCCATGTTACGGTAGTTGCTCTTGACCACGTTCTTGACTGCGCTCATTGCTCTCCCCTCTTCTCCTGTCCCACCACTTCAACGTGGACCAACGTGTCGACCTTCGGGCTTGATCTGCCCATGGCGCGTGGGGTAAAGCGTTCCAGCTTTGTCCCCTTGTGCACTGCCACGCTTACTATCCGAAGGCTGTCCAGATCCATGCCCTTGTACTCCGCGTTTGATTCTAGGTTGTCAAGTAATTTCAGAAACTCTCCTGCCGCTTTCCTCGGGTATCTGCCCGCGGAAAAACCGTCACGTATGTTTGACCTGTGGGCTACTTCATTATTGTAACGCCTGTACGGGACCGCAATTTTGCGGGCCACTACGTTCTCAAGAAACTCCCGAGCCTTTTCAATGGACTTGCCCTTGATGGCAACGGCGATTTCGCGTGAGTGTTTGGGCGAAATATCCTTTTCCCTGATTGAAGCGCGCACGTGCTTTGCCTTGTCAAAATTTTGAAAAGCGTAGCGGAAGTGCGGCATGTCAATCACTTGAGCGGGACGTAGAGGCTTGACCGCGATGCTCCTACACCGGGGGCACCATGCTGAACTCGTTTGTTCGTTATTGCATACTCGCCAAGGTAATGCCCGATCATCTCCGCCTTGATGCTTACCTGGACAAATTCTTTTCCGTTGTGAACATGAACTGTAAGACCTACCATGTCAGGCAGGATTATCATATCGCGAACATGCGTCCTGAGCTGGCCTTTCAGCTTGCCTTCGCGTGCTAGCTTTAGCTTTTCTCGCAGCTTTCGCTTTTCATCGTTCATGTAAGTGCCAACACGCCTGTCAAGAGACCTTCGCTGCCGCGAATTCAGAAGTGGTAGCAGATTCTCGATAGAAAGCGCCTGAAGTTGTTCAGGACTATAGCCCTTGAACTTGAACTCGCGTACCAACTAGATCATTCACCCTTTTCCCGTCGCACCACTTTTAAATCTAACGAGAGGCATGCGTGCCGCTACACCAATCCCAGCTTTGTTGCAAGTTCCCGAGCCCCCTCAGGTGCCTTGAATCTTGTAAATGCTTTCTTTCCTCTTATCGTCCGGGTTGTATTCACCCTGTCCACTTCCGATTCGTAGAGGATTCTGATGGCTTCGATGATCTTTTTCTTGCCGGCTTTTTCAGCAACAATAAACGCAAGTTTGTTCTCTTTCTCGATCTGGTTAAACGTCTTTTCAGTGACATACGGTGCAATTATGAGTGAACTCGCCTCTTCCGCTGTCATTTCGGATGTTTTGCTCTTTGGCTCGGGTGTGGAGGACTTGTCAGGAGATAGGGGTGCGTCGCTGCTCATTTACCTATCAGCTCCGCGATCCTGTGATAAGGCGTCTTAAGAGTTTTCATCTGGTCCAGGGCGTTCCGAGAAAACACCGTCAGCCTTATGGGTTTTGAGCCCGGTGCCAAGTCCAACACACTGATCTCCTTTGCGTGCTTCACGTCCACTCCCGCGATAGATTGGGACAGAGCCGTGAGCTTTGATTCGTTTCCGACGACTACAAGCACGCTCGTCCCAGAACGCGCCTCCCTGCCTCTCCTTCTGGCGGTTCCTGACCTCACTTTGTGAGTCAGACCTACCCGGTCAAGATCGTCCCCAATTCCCAGGTCGTAGAGTGTTTTCTTCAAGTCCTTTGTCTTTGTAATTGATTCGATATCGTCTGAAACTATCATTGGGAGCTTTACCTTGTCGCCCACTTTGTGTCCTCTTTTTTGCACCAGGTCTTTTCTGGCCGTAGCCGCGATCGCGGAACAGAGACCCAGCATTCTTTCTTTGTTGTTTATTTTCTTGTAGATCTCTTTCCATGATTCCGGCGGGTGAGCGACTCTGCCATGCCTGACGCCTGCAACGCTTGCCGCCTGACCCGCCCTTGGAAACCCTTGGCCCCGGGCCCTTGCCAGCCTTGCGATCCCAAGACCGGTGTTTCGCGATTCGGCGCTTACCATTTCGCCAGCTGCCGGATATCGCCCCTGCCTCTGGAACGAATGTGACAGCAGATTGACGTAAACTTTGTGAATCACTTCCGGTCGGTAGGGCGTATCAAATACAGTGGGAAGTTCAATCTCTCCGGATTCGCTGCCGGAGCCGCCTATACTGATTACTTTGACCTTTGCAGTCATTACTCGACTATTACCTCGAGAACCTTGGGCTCCAAAATTTTCTTTGGAATATTGCGTATAGGGTGCCTCATCTTGATGAGCCGCTTTGGGACTCCAGGGACAGAGCCCCTAACCACGATGTAGTCGCCATTTACCAACCCATAATGCTTGAAGCCACCGGATGGGTTTATTGAATTCTGGCCGTCTTTTTCGGTATTAGAGATGGTCATTATGCGCTTGTTGTATTCGGTCCTCTGATGGAATCCCCTCTGACCCTGTCTCGCTACGGTGTACATGACCACGGCCGGAGAAATGGGACCCAGTGTTCCCACGGCACGGACACTCTTTCTGGACTTGTGCTGCTTTCGCTTTACGCCGAACCTCGTGACAGGCCCCTCGACTCCCTTGCCTCGAGTAATCCCAAAAACATCTATGTTCTGGCCAAGCTGGAAGATGTCACCGACCTTTACCTCTCTTCCCAGAATGCCCTTGACGTATTCATACTGAGCCCTTGCATCCTTGCCAGAGACCGCTATCTCAAAAATGAACGGAGTTTTCTGGGACATGCCGATAGAATGTGGAGAAACCGCTGCGATTGCCATGACGGCGTTCGCACTTGCAGCCAAAGAATCTGCCTTTGCCATGGATTCTTCAGCGAACTTCCCGTCAAACTTTCGCGAAAGCTCCTTCGGCAAGTCTCTTGCATATACATCAAACAGCGCGTGATGGCCGTACAGGTCTTTTCTGTAGCCGCGAATTCCAATGACCTTAATGGCAGGAGTCGCAATCACTGTCGCAGGGTTCAGCAGCTGCTTGCCAAAATTTGGCGTTTTTTCCCTGTCGTCAATTGATAAAACGTGAATACTGCCGGCCTTGAAACCGGCGAATCCAAGGAGTGAACTCTTTTCTGCGACAATCATGGGCCATGTCCGGATTCTTGCCTCGAGGCTCTTGGCTCTCGCTCTCGGTCTGAATGCAATACTCCCTCTTCTAGGGGCACTGTACTTTCGATGGCCCATTGATAGAGCATGACTCTGGCTGACCCTTTAATAAGTTATTTGAAGCGGAGCTAATTCTGATCAAAATGGAGAGAAGAATTAAGAATTGAAAGAGCTCCAAGTACGGCTTCTTCTAGCCTGACGGTTTCCGTGCCTTGGTTTGGAAATGTGTTTATGACGAATTCGAATGACTTTGCGCTTGCTCCTTCTTTTGCGAGCAGGTCTTGAATCCCATGCCGGGGCGCGCCAAAAACAACCAGGACATTACGGGAATCCCTGCAGCGCGCCACGAGCTTGGGTTCCACATTGCTGAAGTAGCTGCCTTTCTTTGAGGTCAGGACTACTGTGGTTCCTTCGAGGCCCGTGGTCAACTTGGTGATAGAGGGGACCTCCTTTACCTCGTAACCCCAATATTCATGAATGTCCTCTTCCGCCGCTTCTTCAGCCCGAAGGTTTGGGTACGCGGCCGAGAATTTTACATTTATTTTCTTGCCTTCAAATCCCTGCCCTGAGAATGGGACGAGCGATCCCAGCCCTACCTCCACAAAAAGCTGCCCTTTCACTTTTGCTATAACTCCGGTTCGTACATCCCCTGCCCTCACCTTCCTGATATCTTCGGCAGCCTTGTGGTGCGGGGCCTTGATTGGATGCAGGATGCCCGCGTACTCTAGCTGGTGCATCCTTGGGTAAAGTATCTTGCGAAGGTACTGCGGGGTGTCGAGGAACCTGAGGATGGTTTTCAGGAGGTTCGCATCTTCGTTCTCGAATTGGGAAAGCGCGTCGTGATAGATGTATATTCGTTTTACCCTGAAGATCGAGCATGCCCGTGCGAATTGTGCAATCTTTATGCTCTTGTCGCGCTTTGTCTGTTCATCAGATAGCGCCGAATCGGGAATGGCAACCCAAAAGTTAGGCATTGATATTACTCTTCAAGTAGCTGCTTTACCGCTCCATCCAGATGTCCGCCGGATCCAAAGAAGGTCGAACGGAGAGCGCCTTTCCGATCTACCAGTATGCTCGACGGCGTGCCACGTAATGCGAACTCTTCGAAAGTGAGCGCAGAATATTCCTTCGTGCGGAGGTACTGCTTAACCCGCTCTGTCAGGAGCTGCCTGTCCTTTTCACCATACGATCTGAAATCCGGGACATTTGCTTCGATAAAATCCATCACCCTGCTGTCGGTGAGGGGACCGTCCTCCTTCTTCAGATAATCCATTCCAACAGGGAACGGGATTTTGTAAGCGAGCCTGTTGCCATCCTTCAGCTGGCCGTATTGTGAGAGAGCCCGGTACGTCTCCCCCACTACCTCCCCAGTCGTCACCAACTTCTGGAGGTTCTCCAGGTTATTCTTGTCAAAATCTTCGAACGCGGTGGCCAGTGCGAGGAGCGTCAATCCCTTGTCTTTGTACTTTGCAAAAATCTCGATCGCCTCTGGGATGCCATAAATAAAACAGCCAGGGCAGTTTACTTGGAATACTTCTACAAGAACAACGTTGCCTTTTTCCTTGTCAATGTTTGTTGGCTTTCCCTGGACCCACGTAGAGACATGAAGGTTAGGGGATTTTGCACCAATCTCTGCAACCATGTCGTTCCGGACTAAATCTGCTGGTTTCCCTTAAATTAATTCTACCGACTAAGAGCCCCGCTTGCCTGCCCTTTCTCTGGCTACAACAGCGTATTTCTCGATGTCGTCGTCTTCCACCTTGCGCATCGTCTTTGTCTTGGTATCGATGATAGCCATTTTTACGTGCCGTGAGCCGGTCTTTTCCTCGCTAACAAGGTATATCGATTCGATAGCAAGCGAAGCGGCATCCGGAAGGTTAAATTCCGGCTTGTAGCTCTTCTCCAGAAATTCGGTCACCTGATCGCTGCCTGCGCCTATGGCAACCGCGTCGTAGCCAATGTAAGTGCCGCTTGGGTCAGTAAGAAAGAGTTCCGTGCCGCTCTTGTCGACGCCGGCAAGTATCAGAGCTACCCCAAATGGCCTGACGCCGGCATACTGGGTGAATTGCTGGGCCATATCGGCGATATTCTTGGCAACACCTTCGACATCAACCGGCTCGTCATAGATCAGCCTGTTACTCTGGGCAAAAAAGCGGGCATGGTCAACCTGCGTGCGGGCATCCGGGATGTACCCCGCAGCCGCCACGCCGATGTGGTCGTCGACCTGAAATATTTTTTGGGTGACATTGGAAATCTGGAGCTTTCTGGCCTTCTCTTCTACTGCAAGAATGACGCCCTCTGTGCATTTGACGCCTATAGCGAGCGTCCCGCGCCTGACAGTTTCAATCGCATATTCTACCTGGTAAAGCCGACCATCTGGCGAGAAGACAGTAATTGCCCGGTCGTAACCGGCTGCTGCTGGTAACAAATCGATCTACTTTTTTTGTAACGTTCCATTTAAGTTTACCTCGATCAATCAGCCAATGGTGAGCTTGATTTTAATAGCGACGCATTCTCGATCGTAACATGCTTCAGGATGAAGTAACATTCTACGGGCATCATAATGTTCGCTCTATGCACGCCAAAACAATCGAAATAACAAGGGACGAGGATCTAAGCCTTCGAGGCGACTGTATCGTAGGTGTATGCGCAAGCAAGGGTTGCTCGGATCTGGACGAAAGGGTCAAGCAGAAACTAAAGTCAAACGAATCTTTCGTAAAGATCGAGATCATCGTAGACAATGAATTGTTCGCGCTAACAGGTCGGGGCGACGAAAGGTTGACTTTGCAAAATCCCTATGACATCGTGATTCGCAAGACTCAATTTGTCTGTCCCCGCACAATGTCTGTCATGTGCAGCAAGGCGTCAAACGACATACCTAGACAGATGGTGAGGCTACTGCAGGACAGCCGCGCAAAAGGAATTTTCAGAATTTCTGTAGAGTAGACGTATTGGCGTGGGGCAGCACACGGTATGCAGTCAATTCAGCCGACTTCGTATCGTTAGAGTCAGGTCTTCGCACCGTTGCCGCTCTTGGGAGATTCCTTGGTGCTTACAATCAATTCAGCATACTCTTTATTTTCCGTCGCCCTCGCGACTGCAGAATTTAGAATTTCGAGTGCCAAGTACTCTTTGAAATGGTTTATCCTACAAATGCTACACGAATTTCCAGCTTTCGGATCGAGCCCTGCCGCGAATTTCTTGTCCTGAAGTATGCCCTTTAGAACCTTGAACATCTTTGAACTGGTTTCTTCGATCAGCCTAGCAAATCTCGTGTCGAGATCTGACGGAGAATCGAAACTGAAAGCTCGCATCGTGGGCGAGTAATATTTCATTACGGCACCCCTTACTTCTACCATCTTGGTGGCCTCAACGAGCCCGGCTTTCCTTAGTGTATCAAGGTGGTGCCTCACCGTGGTCGTGGCTTTCTTGTAGCCGTTGCTTGCCAGCGCCTTTGTCAAGTCCTCTGCTGACATTGGCTTGTGACTAAGCGTTTCCAGAATCCTCAGTCTTACAGGGTGATTCAGGGCCTGAGCCGCTTCGGGTCCTATTGTCGTTATCCTCCTCGTCCTTACTTCTCTCTGCAGTAACGTTTCTGCCATGCCTGAATGATACGCAGGCAGTCTAGTAAACCAAGTTATCAGGTACTTTTGGTCAACAAGTTAATGGAATGACAGTCATGCCAACATTGGCCCTAGGGTCGATACATTTGCCACCACGTCATATCGCAACGATCCTATGACTACCATTATCGCGATCATCGGTAGAGGCACGTGCAGGACCGCATCGATCCGCTGCAGCGCCTACCCACGCTCGACCATTTCGAGCCCATGCTTGAAAATAATCAAATCGATCCACCGAAATTGAGCTACAATTTCCGACCCGTAATGCGCTCGTACGCAAGGATGTACCTTGTGCTCAATTCAGCAGCGATTTCTGGCGTGACTTCCGGCGCGTCAGGTTTCTTGCCAATCTTTGCAAGTCTGTCAACAGTGTCTTTGAATCCAATGGCAATTAGCCAGTCTCTCAGCAATTGCTTGTCGTAGCTTTCCTGCACCTTTCCGGGGGCATAATCATCCTTCAGCCACAGCCTGTATTCATCGGGTCCCAGCGAATCGCCCAGGAGAATCTCACCATTGCTGTTCCTGCCGAACTCGAACTTCACATCGGCGATAATAAAACCGGCCGTTTCTACTACCTCGCTCATCTTTTGGTAGAGCGCAATTGAAACCTCTTCGAGATAGTCGTAGTCGTCCGATGTCAAGAGACCGCTAGACGTGACTTCCGCTCTGTCAACGGGTCTGTCGTGTTCTTCTGATTTGGTAGTGGGATCGAATACGGGCTTGGGCAACTTGGCTGCTAAAACGGGGGCGAAGTCCGGCGGCAGGCTGTGACCCAAGTGAGTCTGGTATCTATCGACAAAGCTGCCGTAGAAATATCCCCTGACGACACATTCCATCGGAATCATGTCTAACCTGCTGACCATCATTTTGTCCTTATCTAGAACTTTGATCATATGATGTCTCGCGCCCAGCGTATCAAACCAAAACTCGCCAAATTTGCACAGCACTTCGCCCTTCCTATGGATCGGGGTCGCCATTTTTACGTCAAAGGCTGAAACGCGATCAGAAAAATGGAACATGATGTTGCCATCGTCAAGTTCGTAGATGTCTTTGACCTTGCCCCGGCGAAGAAGTCTCAACGAACAGGGAATAATGTGTCTCCAATAAATAATATCTGGCTGATGCTGCGCGGTCCGTCATGAATACTGGATTGAAAGATATTTAACGCTGCATCGATGAATCAGCTTCGAGCTATGGTTGGTAGCCCCGGTTTCCTTTCCATGGATAGCCCGACCTGCGTTGGCATTATCGGTGGCGGCCAGCTGGGCAAA
The DNA here is from genome assembly GCA_964574725.1 of uncultured Nitrososphaera sp. Classification (GTDB taxonomy): domain Archaea; phylum Thermoproteota; class Nitrososphaeria; order Nitrososphaerales; family Nitrososphaeraceae; genus Nitrososphaera. The sequence goes on from CAZNOV010000022.1 coordinate 8,200, forward strand.
ATGATTGCCAACGAAGCTAGGCGCATGTCTCTCAAGGTGATAGTGCTGGATCCCACAGAAGGCTGTCCCGCAGCAAGGATAGCGGACGAGCAGATCATTGCAGACTTCAAGGATGAATCCGCTATCATGCAACTTGCGAATTCCTGCGATGTGGTAACCTATGAAATCGAACTTGCCAACTCTTCGGCTCTGAAGCAGCTTGAAGCGCAGAACTACCCGGTCAGACCGTCGCCTGAGACGCTAAGAGTAGTCCAGAACAAGTTCCGACAGAAATCATTCCTCAGAGAGAATAATATTCCTGTGCCCGATTTTGAATTGATACGATCCGAGCAACAACTACGCGAATCATGCGAAAGATTCGGCTATCCCGCAGTGCTCAAAGCGTGCGAGGATTCATACGATGGCAGAGGTAATTTT
>CAZNOV010000022.1:8716-14750 GCA_964574725.1 uncultured Nitrososphaera sp.
AACGATGGAAAAACTGCAGGGCGCAGGGATCTTCGGCATCGAAATGTTCGTAACGAGGAACGGCAATGTCCTGGTAAACGAAATCGCCCCGAGGCCGCACAACTCTGGCCACTATGCAAATGAAGCCTGCTCGGTCTCCCAGTTCGAGCTGCACTTGAGAGCCGTGCTTGACCTGCCCCTTTCGAAAGTGGAGCTTCTATCTTCTGCTGCCATGGTAAACATACTTGGCCCGGAAAACTTTGATGGATCCTACGCTGTAAAGGGTGTCGATAGGCTACTCCGAGTCTCCGGAGTCAAGCTTTACATCTATGGCAAGAAAATATCTAGGCCACGTCGCAAGTTGGGTCATATTACTGCGACAGGAAAAAGTTTGAAAGACGCGCTTGAGCGCGTGAGTAGGGCGAGAAAGATGATATCCATAGTGCCAGCAGCGGGTGTGCCCAGTTGAAGAAGCCTCTGGTTGGCATTATTATGGGTAGCGATTCGGACCTGCCGGTCATGAAGGACGCGCGGGATCAGCTCCGTGAATTCAATGTGCATCATGAAGTCAGGATAGTTTCGGCCCATAGAACCACCCGCAGAATGGTCGAATATGCGACTAGTGCAAAGCGGAATGGAATAGAAGTGATCATAGCGGGGGCGGGAGGCGCATCTCATCTTCCAGGGATGGTCGCATCGCTTACGCCTCTGCCTGTGATCGGTGTGCCGATCAAGACAAGGAGCCTCAGCGGCCTGGACTCGTTGCTTTCGATCGCCCAAATGCCTCCCGGTGTTCCTGTGGCGACCGTGGCAATCAACGGCGCGAAAAACGCGGCGATCCTCGCCTGCCAGATTCTTGCAGTCGGGCATCCAGAAATAGCAGGGAAAGTCGAAAGGTACAAGAAAAACTTGGAACGCAATATTCTAGGAAAAGCTAAGAGGCTCGAAAAGCATGGCGTAGAGAAATACCTGAAGATGCTTTCGGAAAGAAAGTAGCGGGGAAGGATAGATAGGATGAATGCCCCCTATTTGTTTCTCATTGGGTTATCGCTCACTATCGCCCTAGGATACGTGCCCACTGCAATCGCCCAGAGTAATGCACTCGAGACTCAGGTCATCATCGATCCTCCGACACACGATGACCTCTATCTCCAGAATGATAGAATCAATGTGACAATTAATTTTGTAAACCACGGCAATGAAACCATACTGGTTGATTATTCATTTGAGATCAAAGCTGTAGAGGCTGCAACTCCAGTAGCCAATATTCCCAGTGCGACTGGTTCAATACAACCAAACGGCAACTTGCCATACTCAATTCCTAGAGTGTACTCCGCAGGCAACTATCAGATATACGCTACAGCCAATATCCACAATAGCACGTCCGATGATGACGACAGAAAAGAGTTTTTCTTCTGGGTCGCCACTCCTCTAGAGCTATACTCAAAGCAAGCCTTGGGGCAAAATCAAGAATTACTGAAGCAGAACCGTGATCTCGCGCAATTCACATTGTACGGAGTGTATGCCGCGATCGCCATAGCTATTACATCCATTATTGCTGTTGTTATCACCCATTACAATAACAAGACTGTGAGGGAGGATACAAACAGGTTTGCTGAGCAGCAATTGCAACTCATGCAAGCATCGAACCAAGAGTTGAAGGAATCCAATATGTTGACTAGACTGTCAATGGACTTGAGTAAGGATCAGATCAAGGCAGCGATCCACGAGCCAATAGTGACCATTGTAAATCTAACCCCAGAAATTACAGGGCGTACAAAAGTACTAAGGCTATTTCCAAACTTCAGGAACGACGGTGAAGTAGCACTTCGTAACACTAAGATTTACTACAAGGTTATGGACAAGGTTGTTGAGCTCAAGGAAATAGTTGCTCAGGAACAAGATATCAGAAAATCGGTCATTGATGTGCCAGGTACTATTATTTCAGGCGCACCCATAAACCTGCATGACAGAGGGGATGACATAGGGATTCCATTTCCTAAGAGTGGAACCAAGAGTGTAGTAGTGTGGTTCACGTACAATTACTTTGAGGAGTTTAACAGTGAGACAGTGTTTGATCTACGCTATGATGGTATAATGCCCCTCAGCAAAAGCCCCATTCGATATACTAAGATTGACATTGAGCAGGCTAGAGGTAGTCTTTTGAAAAAGCCTTCTTAGTTATTGGTTAACCTTTCCTTAGTAGAATTTATTTGTGGCCGCGATTTGTACCACGTGACGTGGAGGACAAGGGGCATTCGGAGCAAAACGTACACGGCGAAATAGAGCCGGTTGTGTCAAAAGTGACGACAATAAACCAGAATTTTGCGAATGAAATGAAAAAAGCCGGAGAAAAATGCGAAGCGATCGAGCTTGGCAGCCATCCCCTCGAACAGAAGCCGTATTACAGTTATCTCTTCCCGATGGCATCAAGGCTTGTGACAAACAAGGGCTTGATACGAATCGAAGGCAGAAACATAGACTTTATTCAGGTCTTGCAGCGGATCTAAAGATGACAAGACAGGATCCGAATCCTCTGCCCTATGGAGCGCTCCAGTACTATCAGATTCACTTTATCGTAATGGTTCAAAGCGAGGAAAACGAGAAAATGCTTGCGCGGTGCGAGCCAATAACAAAGGGTAGCTTTGGAAGGAAGCGCGTGATTGCGGTTCGGTGGACGGGCGCAGGCAAGTTTGCAGAGCGGCTGCAGTCTGACGGCAGGTTAACGGAGATGCTGAAAGACGTGATGCTGGAGGAGGGACAGATTCGCGTTGACCCGCAGGATGACCACATCAGGATTCACGGCAGCTGGAAGCACGAAGTAAAGTTTTCGTTCAGTGAAACGATGCTCGAGGTCGCGGATAGGATTGCGATGCACATAAAGGAATCGACTCGCTCTCCTATCTCAAACGCCTAAACGATCCGTGGTACATGTTCATGATGATACGTCAGCTCTCATACCAAGTTAGCTTTAATAGTCGTGGAGAGGTGCCGCCGGCGTGGAGAAGCAGACTTTCATGTCTGGTCTGAAATTCGACGGCAAGACCGTCGTCGTCACCGGGAGCGGAACCGGCATTGGCCAGGCAATAGCGAAAAAGTTTGCCCAGCACGGTGCCAATATTGTCATAATGGGCAGGAGAAAAGAGCCGCTTGATCAGACCTCGCAGATTCTAAATGAAATTATTTCTTCCTCGGGGTCTGCGGGCAGGGTAGCTGCATATCCCGGCGTCGATGTCGCCGACGAATCCGGGATCAATTCCATGTTTGCAGACGTCAAGGAGCAGTTCGGCAAAGTCGATATCGTAATCAACAACGCAGGCGTATCTGGGCCCGTCAAGGTGTTCACCAATGCTAGCGTCAAGGAATTTCGCGATGCTGTGTCAATCCACCTGACAGGTACCTTTTGGACATCGGCCAGCGCCCTGAATGCTATGGACAAGGGAGGCAAGATCGTGACAATTTCTACTTTCTTCTCTGAAGAGAACCGATACGAGCAGCGACCCTACAGGTTCAGGACTCCTTACACCGCAGCTCAAGGAGCAAAGAACAGACTCGCAGAGGCCCTTGCATGGGAGCTCGCAGATCGGGGCATACGTTCAATATCGACCAACCCGGGGCCGGTTCATTCGGATAGAATTTACAAGACGGTATATCCAAAGGCTGCCGCAGAATTCCTCCGCATAGGCGGATACCCAGGTCTTACATCGGTGGAAATTGAAAAGGTCACCGCAGGAGCACTGCCGCTACTCGGGGAGCCGGAGGGCATCGTTACCGGCGGCGTGCGACAGGTTGCGGCAGATATCGCCCATTCAAGAGGCCAAAAATCTGAGGATTCCATTAGCGAACTGACCGATACTGTATCAGGCGCGCTTGCTAAGATGCAGGAAATTGCAGAAAAAATTCAGAACAACACCAGCAAGATGATTGTTGACGGCGCGTTTCTGACCCAGGAAGACGTCGCCGAAATGGTGTTGAACCTTTGCGACGAAAAGATAAGCCAGCTTATCAACGGCAGAGTCATCCCAAACGACCGCGTGTTCTACCCCGTCAAACCGATTGTTGGGACAGCAGTAGAAGGTTCAGCACATCCGGATTTGACTGGCAAAGTTATCGTGGTCATTATCAGCTCGTCGGCGAAGAAAGACATTGAGAGGGTGAAGAGATTTGCACGACTTGCGCAATCGTCTGGCGCCAAGCAAGTAGTAGTTCTCATTCGCAACCAGGACGATGTGGACAATTATGCAGAGTTCCACAGTCATGCCATCGATCTACTTGACGAAGTCAGTATAAGGGGCGTTCTTGCCACTGCCATATCGAAATTCGGGCAGCTAGATGCAGTCATACACTTTGCGGGCGATCATGACTACAATGCGGCACTGCCATCCATGTCGAGGAACGAATGGGATTCCTTGGTCGAGAATTTCATATTCATTCCCGGCCTTGTCACCAAGGAATCGGTGAACGCCATGGCGCCCAAAGGCGCTGTTGAGGAACCAGCGAAATACAGAGGCTCGCGTGGCGTGGTTGTCATAGTCGGTCCTGACGCGCCCGTGGGCAAGAAAATCTCTGGACTAGTGCGAGCAAGATCAGACGTCTTTAGAGGAGCACTTCGGCCCTATACGGCAACGGTGAATCAGGAGCTTGGAGATGTTCTGGGATCGCAGATTCGAGTATATCTGGTCTTGGCTGGCAACAGCGAGGGGGCAGAGCCCAGCGCTGAAACGCTCGATAACGCTCTCGCTAATCTTGCTGCAGGCGCGGCATTAAAGAGGAACGAAGCCATCTTTTATGTCGACGAGGCAAAGACTTAGCGAATAGTAAGCCACGCTCGTGCGAGTCATCTGGCCGAGAACCGGTCAAAGATGAACTTGGCTCCAACTGCGATGAGAACCAGTCCCAGCAGCCTGTGGAGGACAAGTTCACGCGTTGTCTTTGATAGTCTGCTCCCTATCTGCGCCCCGATGAACGCTCCTGCGGAAAGCGCTAGGGCGTGAACATAATCAGGATGCCCTAGAACTATGTGGGCGAGCACTCCTGCGACTGACGTTACCATCAGAATTAGGTGCGAAGTAGGCGCTGCCCTGTGTATCGTCATGCCCATTATGAGCAACATTATGGGCACGAAAATCACGCCGCCGCCGACTCCGAATAGGCTCGAAATCACTCCCGCTCCGAAGGTAGCGCCGAAAGTGGCCGCGAGAACCAGCGGTCTCTTCTTTTTTGCCTCCTTTCCTTCTTTTAGGATAGAGTTCTTGTAAAGGATGTAAAGACCGGCAAGAATGAGCAATACTCCAAAGTACAGTTTGAACGATTCAGGCGACAGGTAGTCAGAAAGGACCGCGCCGATTACCGCGCCGGGGACGGCAAGGCCAGCCATCTGAATCCCGACTTTGTAATCAATTCTCTTTTGGCGAGAGTATTCGATCGTGGATGACACGCTGGTCGACGTGACCGCGAAGAGGCTTGTGCTTGCAATTTGAGCCGGCGGCAGGCCCATTGCCGTCAAAGCAGGAACCATGATAATGCCCCCTCCCACTCCGAGCATCGAACCCAATGTTCCAGCACCAAGGCCGATGGCTACCAGTACTACTACGGTCACGATAGGGTCGAACATTGGCGCTGCACTCCTATTTGGCTTAGGTCTTATAATCAGACAGGGTAAAATTCCTTCGCAATAGCAATTCGCTCTTTGCCCGGGCTGAGGTGCAATGATCTGCGTGATCCCGTCGGCAGCGATGCACTCTGTAGGTTTTCATGCAAAGCCCGCGGGAGTTCAACCATGACCGCGTTGTTGGTGATCATAGACCTAGTTTTATTAAGCCCACCCGGCGTAGAAGCAAGCAGTATCCGGTTTGCGCGTAATCTTGGTTGGATTCGGTGTCGTGGGTCAGAGCTTTGCCAAACTGATTCTGTCCCGGTCCACAGACCTCTATAGCGAGTACGGCATCAAACCTCGGATAGTGGCCTGTGTCGACAACCATGGATCTGCGGTTTCTCCCGGAGGGCTAGACCTTCAGAGGCTGCTTGAATCAAAGAAGGCGAAAAAGACCGTCGG
>CAZNOV010000023.1:0-14322 GCA_964574725.1 uncultured Nitrososphaera sp.
TAGTCTCCAAGGTAGTCTTTGACGCCGCCAAACGTCTTGGCTGCGAATAGGATTTTTGCCCACTCTTCCAGAGACTCAGCAATCGCCCGCGCGTGATGCATATCTTTGCCTCCTGCTACTACGCCATGATTCTTTACTATGACGGCGCGAGCTCCCGCCTGAAATTCGCGTGCAACCGACTCTGCAAGCCCCTCCGAGCCAGACGGCTGATTCGGGATGACCGCGGGCGTTCCTACAACGATCTTCGCCTCCTCGATGACGTGAGTGAACTGAGACGAAATCGCAACCCCTATGGTGTATGGGCTGTGCGTGTGGATCACAGAGTTAATTCCCGGGCACCTGTTGTAGATGCGTCTGTGCAATTCGAGCTCGATGCTCGGGACTTTCCGGCCCACTGCCGTGCCGGTTCGGAGATCGACCCTGACTAGGTCATTCGGTCGCATCAGATAGCGCGGCACACCGGATGGCGTGATCCACACTGACGATCTGCCGATCCTGAAGCTATGGTTGCCAGATACCGACGTAGTAAGCCCCATAACATGCAATTCTCGAACGATGTTGACAAGAGCTCGCTTCTTGTCCAATTAATGGAGGAGTGAATAGACTACGTTATAAGGTCTGCCAGTATCACCTACATTGAATACCCAACATCAACACTCAATGCATAATAGCGAGAATTCCGTATTGTGCTAGCGATTGAAGAGAGTCAAGATAGTGGCGCTGCTCGCCATCGCAGCGGCGGGCGTTTCGATTCTGGCGGTATTCAATCAAATTCCTGCCAGAGTGCCGGGGATAGACGTTTCGATACCAAAGCCGGTTGACACTGGTGATGCCGTTAACGACACCTTTACCGTGCTGCCTGATCAAAATCCTCCTAGGCTTAACGATCCGAATCTTCGCGTGGAAAAAGTGATCACCGATTTGCACTCGCCCACCAGCATGGCATTCCTCGATCCTGACGACATGCTCATACTCGAAAAGAATAGTGGTCAGGTCAGATGTGTATCTAACGGCTCCCTGCAAGCGAGGCCGCTGCTAAGTATTAATGTGGTCAGCAACAGCGAGAGGGGGCTGCTCGGAATAGCGGTTGCCGACGGCACCCCGAAGACAATATTCCTGTATTATACGGAGAGCACCGGAGGCGATGTAAGAAATAGGGTATATTGGTACGAGTGGTCCGGACAGGGCCATATTACCGGTGGCACCCTCGTGCTCGACTTGCCGGGAACGCCCGGACCCAACCACGATGGCGGCAAGCTGACAATGGGTCCTGACGGAATGCTGTACGCTATGATAGGGGACCTCAACAGAAATGGGGTGCTCCAGAATTTCAATAGTGGTCCTGGCCCGGATAACACTTCTGTTATCATCCGTGTCGACAGGAATGGGAATCCGGCCGGAAGTGCTGCCATGTCACACGCCGATCCCGAATTCAATTCTTCGCTGAGCTTGTATTACGCATATGGAATACGCAACGGCTTTGGCCTGGACTTTGATCCTACAACGGGGTTTCTCTGGGACACAGAGAACGGACCTGCCGGGTACGATGAGATAAATCTAGTCCGGCCGGGATTTAACAGTGGCTGGGAACGCGCAATGGGTCCAATCCAGAGGACTGGTAGTAGTGAAAGCGACCTTGTGTACTTTGAAGGTTCACACTATGCGGATCCTGCATTTAGCTGGCGTGAGGCCGTCGCCTTGACGGACATCGAGTTCTTTAACTCCACAACCCTTGGCGACAAGTATTCCAATAACCTCTTCGTTGGCGACTTCAACAACGGCAACATGTATTTTTTCGCCCTCGACAGTGACAGAGATGGGCTCAGCTTTGATGGCATTGACAATGCACGACTGTCTGACCTAGTCGCTGACAGCGGCGAGGAAGTCGACTCGATATCGATCGGGACAGGGTTCGGAGGAATCACCGATATTGAAACGGGCCCCGATGGCCATCTGTACGTATTAAGCTTAAGTGGCAACCTCTATCGGATCAGCCAGAGTCCAGCCGCATCCTAAAATGAATCGAATGAATCGAAGTCTTCCAACCCGGAGAATCTTATTATGTTAGAATTCTGTTGAAGAAACAGATTTGCTGAACAAGCTGCGCGAATCACTCGAGCCCACAATGGCCAGACTAGGTTCGAGCTTTGCTGCGACGGGGCTTTCGGCGAACTTTTGGACTGGTGCAGGTCTTGCGCTTTCTATTGTTGCTGGCATCGCGTATGCATCGGCGGCATCAGAATTTCCATGGTATTTTGCCGCAGTCATCGGGGGAGTGCTCCTTCTGATCTCGGGATTTTTTGATATGATCGATGGCAGCGTAGCGCGGATAACCGGCAAGATCACAAAAAAGGGAGCGTTTCTCGACTCTTCGTTCGACAAGATTGCCGAGACAGTGATATTCGTTGGAATTGCTGCGGGGGGGCTGGCAAACCCGGTATGGAGCATGATAGCCCTTGCCTTGTCCCTCTTGGTGAGCTACACCAGGGCTAGGGCAGAGTCGGTCGGAGTTGAACTAAGGGGCATTGGCATTGGCGAGCGCGCCGAGCGCCTCTTGATTGTCGCGATAATAGGTATGATCCCCCATCCAGATGCAATGAACTGGGCCATGATAATCGTGTCGATCGTGGCAGGCATCACGCTAGTGCAGAGAATAGCTTCAACCTCGAGTAAACTTTCTTCTACCTGAGCCTTCCGCCAAGGCGCCTTTCCGCTTCGGATCGCACCTTTACAATTCCCCTGTGAACCGCGCAAGAAACACAGTAGAACTTTACGTCTGTTGATTGCGGGGCGTAGAACGTGTCTGGATAGGTCTGTCTTAGTTCCTTGGCCAAAGTGGGCTCAATTACTGTAATCCTTCCTGTGACTTTCTTGGCCTTGTCGCGAGGAACCAGTGCTCCACACTGGCTGCAATGAACCACGCCAGAGCTGCCCTTGCCTCCCTTGGATCGTCCTCGGCTCGCTCTTTTCTTGGGCATGGCGCGATAAGGTCTTCAGCCATCCTTTAAATCTTGTGTTCTCAGATGCATGTGGTATGCAATCCTTGATTCATTCATTGTCAAAATAATGGCATCTGGTCAAGAAAATTCGCTCAGAACGTTTATAGCTTGGAAAAGCGGCCTGCGCTATACAAGGGCTACAGACGCCGGCCACGGGACCGCCATCCCAAACCCGCGGCTGCGCAGTCGACCCTTTGTTTTCGCTATCTTATTATAAAAAGTCATTTGGAGACGTAGTGATCATTGCGAATAGGGATAGCGTCTCATGTAGTTGTCGACACCATCAAGGGATCTGATGGCACGGTAACAGAAAGCCTTGGAGGACCACCGTGCTACTGCGGTCTTACCAGCAGGCAGTTTGGGTTTGAAGTCGCGCTGGCTACCAGGGTTGGGAAGGACATTCCTCCCGAGTTCATAAGGCTTCTCGACCAAAACAAAATGACAATCCAACAAAGCCAGATGACTGAGGATCGATCAACTACCAGGTTCACGATCATATCGGACGGACATACTAGAAGCATGACGCTGCAATCAAAATGTGCTCCCATAACCTCTGAAGAAATACGGAATATGAAAGTTGATTGCTGGCTGGTCAGCCCCGTGACCGACGAGATTCCCCTCGAAGTGCTCGGTGCGATAAAGGAGAACGGGGGGTCTCGGAATTTCGTTATGCTCGATCCTCAAGGGTACATGCGGTTGATCGACCGAAATGGTATTGTGACGCTAAGGGAAAAACTAGAATTGGATCTCTCGGGTATAAGGGCCATTAAGGTTGATCAGGAAGAGCTGGCGGCGCTCACAGGAGGTCTAGGAGATCTGGAGGGAATGCTCGCCCTCCAATCAAAAGGCATCGAGTTCGTCGTGTCCACGTCGCATCAAGAAATTCATCTTCTACACCGGAGCACGCAATACTGGATCAAAATGCGACAGCTAGACGTGCGGGATTCAACAGGGGCCGGCGACATTCTTTCTGCGGCGTTTTGCTGCGCATACATGAAGGAAAAGGATCCACTGTGGGCCCTCTGCTTTGGCGCCGGCGCGGTCAGGGCAGCGCTTGAGACCGGGCAGTCGGGCCTTGCCAAGGTCCCTTCGATGTCCAAGATAGAACAGAGTGCATCCTACTTCTACAGCAGCGTGGGCTTTAGGCAGCTCTCGTAGCTTTAAATTCAACCCGCTGTCCACGTACGTCAGAACGGTTATGAAGGTGGCGCTTTCAGGCGTCGATTCTAGAGACGGGGCTCTCCTCTCAAAAGTGAAAAAGACTCTCGAGTCGCTTGGTGTCAAGACTCAGATCATGAAGGATGACGAGTACTACGCGGCCACGCAAGTAGATCTTGTACTCGTTGCCGGCGGAGACAGGGGCATTCTTGATTACTTCCACAAGGTAGTGACAGATTCCGCGCCTGTTCTCGGCATATACGAGACCGATTCGACAGGGTTTCTCTCGCAGCTCGAAGTGCGGGACCTAGAGTTCGCCACTTCGCGCCTGAAGCGAGGCGACTATTCGGTTGACAAGGTCTTTCGCCTTGCTGTAAAGGTAGATGGACGGCCGGTCCACCCGGTGCTGAACGACGTAGCAGTATTCCCGAGCAAAAGCGCGACCTTGATGGAACATGTCCTTCGAATAGACGGAAATGACGTCTGGCATGACAAGAGCGATGGGATCATAGTTTCGACTCCGACAGGGTCCACTGCGTATTCAATGTCGGCAGGTGGACCCATGGTGATGCAAAAGGCTCCCGTGTTTCTGATCGTGTCAGTGAACTCGCTCGACAATACTCGGAGGCCTCTTGTAGTGCCAAATGACAGCGTGCTGGAGGTTGCCGATATAGCGAGTCGTTATCACTGCGAAGTGGTGCTTGACGGGGGCCGCAGGCAACAGGTAAGGAACACTCTTGAATGTTCAAAGCACGAGTTTCCCGCTCGCCTTGTCAGGATGGCTGGCGATTCATCGGCGGCCTCCATGATGGCAAAGAAGGTTAGGCTTTCAGAAGACATGCTGAAGATGCCGCCGAGCGCGAAACTGATATTGAAAACGCTGGAGTACGAAGGCGCGCTGAGCCAGAAGGACCTGGCGTCAAGAACGATGCTCCCCGAGCGCACGATTCGGCTTTCCCTGAGTCACCTGCTGAGCCAGGGCTATGTGAAAAAGAAAACATCACTCAGGGACGCAAGGCAGAGAATTTACGAGCTCAAACTCTGATATTTGAGGCAGCCTTCACGAACGCATCAAATGCTTGCTCGGGCTTGCCGGGCCTGCTGCTGAACTCGGCGTGATACTGCACCGCGAAGTAAAACCTGTGATTTGGCAGCTCCAGAATTTCCATTCTTCTTCCGCTGTCGGAATGCGCTGAAAGCACAAGACCCTGTTTAGTGACAAGATCGCGATATTGCTGGTTGAATTCATACCGATGCCTGTGGCGTCTCCTTATTACGTTTCCAGCATAGAACTTGGCAGCCTTTGTTCCAGGCAGCACAGATATCTCGTGGCTGCCCAGGCGCATGGTACCGCCTTTATCGTGCAAAGTCCTTTGCTCAGGCATGAAATCGACTACTGGATTCTTTGTGCGAGATTCGAGCTCACTTGAATTTGCGTCCGCTAATTTGCAGACGTGCCTGGCGAATGCAACTATTGCGAGCTGAAATCCAAAACAAATTCCAAGATACGGAATATTATTCACCCTCGCAAAATTCGCTGCGGCTATAATCCCTTCACTCCCTCTCTTGCCAAATCCTCCGGGTGCGAGTATTCCGTCAAAGTTCTTGAGGTGAGAAAGATACTCCGTCCCCCCGTTTTCAAATTTTTCGGAATCTATCCATTCGGTTTCGACGTGCCTACCAATGTTCGCACCCGCGTGCGAGAGGGCGTGATAGACGCTGACGTAGCTGTCTGGCAACGTGACATACTTGCCCACCACTGCAATTTTCGTTGAACCTTTCGTGCGCGAAAAAGATTCGGCAACCGATTGCCAGTTACCCCAACGAGGCGCTGACCTGCTGAGGGCAAGCCGGTCGGCTATGACCCTGAGCATGCCCTGACTTTCGAGGACCTCGGGCACTTTGTAGATAGAGGGGGCATCATGACATGAAATCACGCACTTCTCATCGACACTCCCGAACAGCGATATCTTGCGGCGCGCATCCGGGCTAAGTGGTGTCTTGCATCGAACGGCAAGGATATCAGGCTGGATTCCAATCCTTCGAAGTTCCTGAACGCTGTGCTGGGTGGGCTTGGTCTTTTGCTCGCCCACGACGTCAAGCACCGGCGCTAGGGTAACATGGATAAACATGGTGTTCGATAGACCGAGCTCGAGCTCCATCTGTCTGAACGCTTCCAGAAAAGGCAGACTCTCAATGTCGCCTACTGTACCGCCGCATTCGACAACCATGACTTCAAGAGCCTCATCACGTGCGACACTGCGCAGAGTGTTCTTTATCGCATCGGTCACATGGGGAATGATCTGGACGCATTGACCAAGGTACTTGCCTTCACGCTCCGCCTTTATGACATCCATATAGACTCTTCCGGTGGTGATGTTGTGATCCTTCGTCATGGGCATGTCTATGAACCGTTCATAGCTGCCAATGTCCATGTCGCACTCTCCACCGTCGTCCGTCACAAAAACCTCGCCATGAGCTACGGGATTCATTGTTCCCGCGTCATAGTTGACGTAGGGATCTATTTTCACGCAGGAGACCTTGTAGCCCGCGAGCTGAAGCAGTTTGGCCGTAGAAGAAGTCGTGACGCCCTTGCCAAGGCCGGACATAACCCCTCCGGTCACAAAGATGAACTTGCATTGTCCGTTTCGCGGCTTGGACTTGGACTGCACATCAAACTTTGGAAAAGCACCTTTTTATTCCTTTTTGGCGGTGGGCGTTATGTTAATAGGAAGAAAGCACGCAACTCATGTACAGAGAATGGAAAGCAGCGTCGATGTCAGGAGGTTGCGCGGCAGGGCCGCGATAGAGGACGCTCACTCGGGCGTAACGCTGGAAGTAGAGCCCAGAATAGATAACAGGATAGCGTCGTTGTATGGTGCGGATCGCGAAGAAGCCACAGAAATCCATGCGAACTATCACGCCGAAAGGATTTTCCTGAGTCTTGTCCGGCGCTGCGTGGAAAACGGAATGAAGAAGGGGGCCATCGCCGAGCGACTTAAGAATCTGAACCTCGTCGAGCTTGCCAGTCAGGTCGCAAGGGGCAGGCTAGTGGAGGCAGCTGCAGTGGAGATTCTATTCAGGATGGTCGCGCAGATGGAACGGAGCGGCGCTGTAGAAGACAGGTACATCAACTTTTACGCCTGATGACGAGTCGCTGGGTGTTTCACACGAAAATCTGGTGAGATCAGGATTTTTCTGTGCCGAGTACGCGCTTGTTTTCAGTATTGCGCAGGAAGTATTCCAACAAAATAATGGTTTTAGAAATCTCTACATCCGAAAATGAATCCAAGCTTGGATCAAAGTACCTAAGCAATATCCGCCATCCCTTGAGCCGACCGGCTCGGAGATATTGTCTGGGGTTAGAGCTCGCCAGATAGTGACAAAGTCTCCCAGTGAACCTTAGCTCGCCGTCTGTTCTCTCGACTGCATCAACAGCGATGAGCTTTTTAACCAGCTCCTCCGGCGCGGACACGCGGGAAAGTGCTAAATTTTCTTATAATTGCAGGGTGTCCATTCCGGAGTCAAGTAATGACTGAAATTTCCACAATCATGTGTGTCAATGGCAATTTACGCATAACTGCTTGCCGGGTTATTAGTCAACTGGCAGACTAGGTATGGTCAATATATCCGACATCGTTCATGTAGTCAAGCAGCCGGGTGACGTAATGGTTTCCTTTGTTTATGCTGTACATGGTGTTTGCATATCTGCTCTGCACTACCCAGCCTATGCTCACCAGATCATCGAGATTTTTCTTTATGTCGTCGCGCTTTAGGTGCGTCTTCTTTTGGAGAAGATATATCGTTGCCATCTTGTTTTCTTCAGCTAAGGCTTTTACTATCTTGACTTTGCCTATGCTCCCAAGCCCATTCTCAATTATCTCCTTTGCGTCCATCCTACTGCTTCTCTGCCCTGACCCTGTCCATCAGCGCGGGTTCTAGCTCGACTAGCGACGTGACGTGGAGCCCGATTTCCCCTAGCGACTTTATGTCGACAAGTTTTCTAGCCTTCAAGTCATCTAGATATTCTTCGACTTCAAACCTTCTTGCACCAAACTGGTTTGCGAGCTCTGCGGCGTGGAGGCGAACGTCCCTCAGTTCAACATAGGGCTTCTTTTTGGCCCGCAGGGCGCGAACGAGCGCGATCAGACTCAGCAAGTGGGACCGCGATAGCTGCTCGATATCTTCCGACGTTATCGAGGGGTGAATCTGGCCGTGGACTTTCCGTATATGGTCGAGCGTGATTCTTCCCGTTCCCTGAGACTCAGCCAAGTTGCCTGCATAAAGGAGCAGGTCAAGGGCGTACCTAACGTCGCCGCCTACCTGCTCGGATATTGTAATACTGGCAACATCGTCAATAACGTCAGAGCCTATCGCATTCTTCATGAATGCCTCGCGACATCTGCTTTCCAGTATGTCGCTGGCCTGCTGCACGGTATACGCCGGAAAATCTAGGGACATTCGGCCAAGCGAGCTAAGCTCAGCCGGGTCGAGCCGGCCGCGAAAATCGCTGCTTCTTGCAATGAAAACCACGCCCTTGACGTTGCACGCTTTTTCAGGCTCGAATTCATTGAGCCGGCAAAGGTCGTAAACGATATTGGGGTCCTTGCTGGTGTTTATCAGATAGTCGATTTCATCCATTATTATGAGTGCGTATTGCTTGCCGTCTCTGAGGTACTTCAAGAGATATCGCAGCATTTCTTCGGCACTGAGTCCCTGAGCCGGCAATTCAGGCGCCAGACGCTCAAGCAGAAATCTATAGATCGCGAATTTGTTACCACCCTGCAGCTTTAGATTGACATATGCGACCTTTAGAGTCAGCCTGTTCTTTGCAAATTGCTCTTCAATAATCCGCGACGCTCGTATGACGGTGGAGGTTTTGCCAAAGCCCGCCGGTCCGATGACCTGCAAAATCGCAAG
The DNA here is from genome assembly GCA_964574725.1 of uncultured Nitrososphaera sp. Taxonomy (GTDB): domain Archaea; phylum Thermoproteota; class Nitrososphaeria; order Nitrososphaerales; family Nitrososphaeraceae; genus Nitrososphaera. Next base: position 9,078 of record CAZNOV010000023.1, read on the forward strand.
AGGGAACTTTTCCGGGTCACTTGTTGCATCTGAAAACGCGTGTGTTATCTGGCCTACCTGCATCTCGCGATGCAGCAGTTCTTCAGGTACGTACCGGGGAGAGAGTTTGGACCTGTCTACGAATATCAGACTTTCAGACATTGCTTGTATGTATGGCTGATTTTCAAGGGAACTGCAATATATACGTGAACAGAAAAACATTTGCCCCAGACGCTTGAATCTTTTCGTTCAGACCTGCGGCATTTATTGAAATTTAAAGATGAATAGAATTAATACCCGAACAGCATAGGAACGCGCTGGTCGTAGTGAGCAAGTTCATTCGCCCAGATTTTAACATCAAACGTCTGGCCGAAAATTCATTCAGGGCAATTGATGAAGGAGCGTATGAATGCGAACAGGCATCGGCACATGACCCGTTGAGCATCAAGAAAGCCATTCTTTCGTATCCACATGCTCCGCTCATCGCTGAAGTAAAGTTTGCGTCTCCTTCTCGCGGCAAGATTAGGGGCGGCTCGGCGCCAGCACAATTAGCGACGGCGATGATCAAATCTGGTGCTGTAGCCCTCTCCATCCTGACGCAGCCCTATGTCTTTGACGGCTCCATCGAATATCTGGCCGCGGTCAGGAAGGCAGTAGCTGCCCCCCTTCTGATGAAAGACATCATAGTCAGCAGAGTCCAGATTGACGCAGCAAAGAAAAGTGGTGCAGACTGCGTATTGCTTATCAAGACCATTTTCGACCGCGACCTGGCGGAAGAGAGCCTAGAAAATCTGACGGAGTACGCAACAAAAAGGGCGCTGAACGTCATAATAGAAGTTCATACCGACGACGAATTCGCTCAAGCGCTGAGGTCAAAGCATGGCCTAATCGGTATCAATAATCGGAACCTCGATAACCTCCAGGTTGACATTTCGAATACCGAAAGGCTGCTTTCAAAGCACGGCAAAGGAAAAAGTACGATAATCAGCGAAAGTGGCATCGCCACGCCTGAAGACATCCGCTACCTTCACAAGGCTGGCGCCGACGCATTTCTCGTGGGAACAAGCATCATGGAAACCGCAGACATTAGCGCAAAAGTCAGGGAGCTCTGCGACGCGATTTGATTGCGAATCCTTAATACCCCTCATCTGCAAGATGGATTTATCTCCAGATGCTGCGCAACTACCCAGTCGGAGGCAAGTTCGGCAAGTACGGTGGCAAGTTCATCCCCGAAACGCTGGCGCCTGCAATTCAGGAATTGGAGGATGCGTATCAAAAGTACAAGGACGACGCTGACTTTCAAAAAGAGCTCGCATACTACCTAGCAGAATATGCCGGTCGGCCAACGCCACTATACTTTGCAAAGAACCTCACAGAGCACGTCGGCGGAGCAAGAATTTATCTGAAGAGAGAGGACCTGCTTCACGGCGGAGCGCACAAGACCAACAATACTCTGGGTCAAGCCCTGCTAGCGAAAAGGATGGGCAAAAAACGCATAATAGCAGAAACTGGAGCGGGTCAGCATGGTGTTGGGACCGCTCTGGCGTGTGCGGTGCTTGGGCTTGACGCCGAAATTTACATGGGCTCAAAGGATGTAGAACGGCAGAAGCTCAATGTGTTTAGGATGGAGCTTTTGGGCGCGAAGGTACACAGAGTGGAGTCGGGCAGCAGGACTCTCAAAGATGCAATAAACGAGGCATTCAGAGATTGGATCGCGAACGTTGAATCCACATACTACCTCATCGGGTCTGTTGTCGGTGCGCATCCGTACCCAATGATAGTAAGAGACTTTCAGTCCGTCATCGGCAGGGAAATAAAGGAACAGTCGCAGGCAAGGCTGGGCAGACTGCCCAATGCAATTGTGGCGTGTGTTGGCGGCGGCAGCAATGCGATTGGTTCCTTTTATCCGTTCTTGGATGACTCCGAAGTTGCCCTGTGGGGCGTTGAAGCCGGAGGCTTGGGTTTGGCTTCTGGCAAGCATTCAGCTACTATTTCTGCTGGCTCGGAGGGAATACTTCACGGGATGCTGACCTACCTTTTGCAGGACGAATGCGGACAGATAACAGAGACCCACAGCATTTCAGCGGGCCTGGACTACCCCGGGGTGGGCCCTGAGCATGCCATGTTGAGAGACATCAAGCGTGCGCAGTATGTGATAGCAACCGATGGCGAGGCGGTGGCTGCATTCCAGACATTATCGAGGCTCGAGGGAATCATACCCGCGCTTGAACCATCCCACGCGATCTCGTTTGCCATGAAACTTGCTCGGAGGATGTCCAAGGACGACAGCATCGTTGTAACCTTGTCCGGACGCGGCGACAAGGATGTCCAGGTGGTCCAAGACTATCTGGACAGCAAAGGTAAAAAGAAAAAGGATCATGCCAAGTCAAAATAGGATTGCGGCCAAATTTGAAGAATTGGCGGACAGAGGCGAACGCGCTCTAATTTGCTACGTGGTGGCCGGTTATCCCGACATTTTAGGTTCTCAGAGGGTAACTGAATCGCTTATAGCCGGCGGCGCAGACATCATCGAGATTGGGATACCTTTCTCAGACCCGATAGCTGATGGCCCGACGATTCAGTCCGCCTCAAATAAGGCTCTTTTGCGAGGCACAAAGCCGGAGGACGCGCTGCGGTTAGCCGCACGCATCAGGAAAAAACATCCCGCTACTCCTCTCTTAGTGATGACCTACTATAACATACTGCATCGGGCTGGCGTCGAAGAATTCATGCGAAGGTGCAAGAAAAACGGCGTCGATGGTTTCATTATCCCGGACCTGCCTGTCGAGGAGGGCGCTGAGTACGTTGCAGCAGCATCAAAGCTGGATCTTGCCACCGTATTCCTTGTTTCCCCCAACACACCTCCCGAAAGGCTTGAGAGAATAGTGAAAAGCACCTCCGGTTTCTTGTATCTCGTTTCCGTATTTGGGATCACCGGTGCGCGTGATTCCTTTGAGGACTACACGCGTAACGCGGTCAGACGCGTCAAGGAGGCTGCGGGAACAAGAGTGCCTTTGGCCGTCGGTTTTGGTATAGGCACACCTGCGCATGCCAAATACATGATAACTGCCGGCGCGGACGCCGTTATTGTTGGAAGTGCGATTGTTGACAAGATATCGAGATCAAATGGCGTAAATCACAGCACGCTGCGACAGCTCGAGGTCTACGCAAAGTCAATGAAGAAGACCTGCAGGATGCGTTAGGAATACGAAAAGCCTGCTGTATTCATGATCATTGCACGACATCCTCCCTCTACTAATATTGCGTTACGATTCCCGAGTTGTCCTTCGCAAAGAGAATGTTGTTAAGCGTTACCTGAAACTTTACTCCGTTGTGTTCTACAATCACTTCAAGATCGTCGAGCGAGTCAGAAATGTTGGCACCTTCCATAGCCGCAATGATAACGTGAATGGATTCATGCGAGATTAGTGCGTCCATGAATGGTTCGATAGATCCGAAACTGGTAACTCCTGCTTTGGCATCTTTTGCAGACTGAATTATCAGCATCGTGCGCTTGTCGTAAGTGAAGTAAGCGGGAGACTCGTCTATTGCACAGGCAAGGGCAAAATCCTCTATCGACATGGCGAAATATTGATCATGCAGATTGGATTAATCCTTTTCACCGTAGAGGAGCTTCAGCTCATCAAAGCTGAGCTTTGCTCCCGATTCAAGTTTTTTCTTTGCTATCTCCTTCACTTTGAAGAGCGCATCATTGGGCAGACCATGGCCATACTGTTCGCGCTGCTTCCTCCTCATCTCTCCCATGGCATCCATTCGTGCGTTTATGGCGTCAAACTGGTTTGCCAGTCCGTTATATTCATTGAGGCAAGATTCTCGTTCTGCAGCCAAATTCCTCTTTGCCTCATAAAGCCTGTCAAGCATTTCGTTTAGCTCAGACATCCTTGCCTTGCTCGCTTCCCGTTCTTCGTTCAGGTGCAGCGTGGCGCTGCTGATCGACGCAGACTCTTGATTCAGAGCAGCGAGTTGCTCCCGTATGGTGCGCGTCGCTCTGATCGCCTCCAGCTTCATTGATGCATCTTTTGCCCTAGACAGGATTTCGTTCTTTTCTCGGCCGCTCTTGTAGTCGCCAGATTTTATGAGTGCTTGGTTTTTCTCTACAGCTGCATGCAGCTCTTCTTCCTTTTCAGATGGGAGTCTGGCCACCATCAGCGAAAGGAAATTCTTTGACTTCGATATTTTTTCGCTTACGGACAACAGGCTGTCGTCACTTTTTTCAATCTCAATGCGAATCTGCTTCTGCCTTTCCAGAAGTGTATCGATTGCGTTTCTTTGATCTTTGATCTGGTTTGTTATTTCGTAGGATTTATTCCTGTCAAGGTCGACAATTCTTTCCGTGAGTATCTTGAGATCACCGGAAAGCTTCCGCTTCAGTGCGAGCAGGTCATCCCATCCTAGGGACGATACATCAGGTCGCCCGCTGTCCGTCGCGTCCAATTTGATATGGCTAAAATAAAGTTCATATAAAAATATAACAAGTAGCGGTTTCGGAAAGGATCGCAGCTTTTAAGCCGATTGTCCGGATAGGTTGTGAAAAACGCTAATCTCTTGGGCTTCGATGACGTAAAACGCATTCCGGGAGTCGATTTCTCCTCGTAACGAATGCCGATTTCTGAACCACCTTCTGCGGGCAGCTACAACGATTTTCAGAAAAACACGTGCGGCGGGATCAAGCTTTTCCGTGTAGAAATGGGTCGAATGAGAGCCTTGACAGAGATCTTTTCATTTTACGACCCAAGAAATGCTGATCTTTGGGCGAATTTTGGGCTCAAATATGGCAAAAATCGCTCTCGTGGAGCTAATCTTATATCTAAGCGCATAAGACCTACGCCTGTTGGGAACTACTGGATATTGTGTAAAATGTAAAGCGAAAAGGGAAATGAAGGGAGAGCGGGCTGTCACCATGAAGAACGGCAGGAACGCGCTGACAGGAACATGCAGCGTCTGCGGGACAAAGATGTTCAAGATCGGTGCAGGCGGCGGTGGCGGCAAGAAAAAGTCTGGCGGCAAGAAAAAGTCAAAAGGAAAGAAAAGAAGATAATTCGTGCGGGGTGGTCTAGGCACGTCCTAGGCACCTTTTTTATGTTTTGTGTAATCCGTCTGTTCCACGCGCATGGTGGATACCCCCTCCCCTAGGGGTGCTCTAGTTGTTATATACCTCCATTCAAGAAAGATGCTAGAGAATGACGAATCCGAGGAACGTGGTAGAATTAGAAATAGAAGATATCGAAGGAGTAGGGCCAACCAC
>CAZNOV010000024.1:0-4742 GCA_964574725.1 uncultured Nitrososphaera sp.
TGATAGATGTCGCCAATCCACTGCTTAAAAGTCTCGCCCGCAATCGGAGGAGTGTCATAGAGCCACTTTTCGATACGCAAAAAGTTTCCGACGAACTGGTCATTGTCAATGTTCTGAACTAGGTTGAAGTACTTGTTGACTCCCTGCTTGAACGGCTTTAGTGCAGCATAGCATGAATAAAGCTGCTCGGGCGGAAGATTGCCGATGACGTTGAGCATCTTGTCGACATCCATGTTCTTTGCCAGGCTTCCGATGACTGTGGTGTCCTTCTCCGTATCCACAACGGGCGCAATGACTGCAAGGTTACGCACCTTTTCCTGGTGAAGGGTGGTATACATGATAGACATGCTTGCACCCATGCAGTATCCGTGAAGTGTCAGCTTGTCCTCTTTAGTCTTTTTGAGGACGATGTTGACACAGTCATCGATATAGCTGTTTACATAATCGTCAAAAGATACGTACTTGTCGGCGGCGGTGGGCGTCTTCCAGTCGATGAGATAGACGTCAAAACCCTGGCTTAGGAGGCTGCGGACCCAGCTCTTGTCCGGCTGGAGGTCAAGGACATAGGATTTGTTAATGAGCGCATATACCACAAGGATCGGCGTCTTGGCGGTCTTGCTGACCATCTGCTGGTAGTGAAGCAGCCTGTACGTTCTGGTTTCATCCAGTAGTTCATAGGGCGTCTTGCCCACTTCGATGCTGCCGGCCGAGTTAAGCACCGCCCTGGTCTTTTCCAGCTTGCGGTACATCTCTTGCATTTCTTCGGAGGTATTTGTTTCGGGCTTGACGGCCTTTACAGCAGGCTCTTGCGGCACAGCCGGCAGTGGGGGCTGACTCTCCTGCTGCTTCTGGTCAGGTTGCAACGCTTCTTGCTTTGTCATTCTTCAAATCCTCTATTTCTTTCTTGAGCTCCCTTACAGTCTTCCTTAGGGCATTTACATCCTTAAGTATTTCGTCAATCTCGGCCCGGGTGGGCATGTTCAGGATCTTTAGGTTCTTTTCGGCAATGCTTTGCAGCGCCTTTGAAAAATCTAGCTGCGCGCTGAACACCTTGCCGTAAACCACCGAGAATTCCGGTGACGCAAAGAGTCCGGTAAATGCATCTTCAAAGGCCTCGATCATGGCTCGCCTGTAATTCTCGAAATCTTCCTTGGAAACAAGTTGTTTCGGCGCCTTCTCTGCAGTCGCCTGCGCTGCCTTCGCAAATGCGCTGCTCAAGAGGGCCCAGTAGCTGTCGTTGTGCGTTTTGAGTTCCGCCATTACCTTGCCCAAATTAATGTAATCGTTTGCATGGGCGCCAAAATCCTTTGAGAAAGCGTACAGCGGGCCGATGGTTGGAAGTTTCATCACATCTGCCCAAAAGTCGTACATCTTGTCCGGGGGAATGCCGGATTTCGGTTCAGTCTTTGTTTCGTTCTCCGTCATCTTGTCGTCACTATAATTTGATAACAGTCCTACAGTTCTCTTGCCAGGTATTATAGTTTGGGCATATGCAATTCGCAATAACAGTGCATTATTATTATAAATCCTACAATCGATTTTGAATATTTCGGTTCCTTTCCGACATTAAAGCCTCCATTAGGGTTATCCACGCCGGTATTTCGGCTCCCAGAACAGACCGTGTCTGCATTCTCGAAATAAACATTTTATTAAGGAATGAGTCGCCCTTCTGCTGCCATGCAAATTGCCTTTTGCGCGCGCAAGAGACAGTTTACGTGAGCGGGCTCGTAGCTCAGCATGGACAGAGCGCCTGCCTTCTATATTCTAATGAGGAGAGCCGGAAGTCGTGGGATCGAAGCCCACCGGGCCCGCTTTTGTACTTCCAGCTAACGCAAACGCGCCTCCTGAAGCATAGGCAACGGCGATAAGGATTCTCGAGAGCATCACGGCTATATCCTGATGACTCACAAAGAGAGTGCTATCTATTGCAAAGGCGACAGGAATGGCGACGAGGGAAATAGCTGCAACCAAGAGCTGCTCCCTGTTATCATCCCCCGAGTGCTTTTTGACTAAAAGATAGGTCGAAAGGTTGCCAAGCCCGATCCCGAGAAGAATTAGGTACTGGTAAATGGTAGGAAACGCCGCGATGGCAACGAATGGGCCGGCCCAACACACGCCATTCAGAGCCTTTGATCTTGCTGACCATTTGGCGCTTCCCTTCAACCTTGCCGCAATTGTTGGCAGCGCCTTCCGAAACGAACGGGACGCAGCTCCAAAGACTGCCCCAAAACTCCCTAGCCATATTGCGGCATGCACATGAATGGGTGAATCATTTAGGTAAGCAATCTCGCTGGCAACCGAAGCCGATGCAACCGCTACTGACACGTAAATGAAAAGCAGCCCGAACGCACGGCGCGCCTTTAGCAGATCATCGGCCAACTATAGCGACGCGTTTGCTAGCTTATTTAATTATTGAGGATGGATGCGCCTGCTGTCTACTTGGCCTTCCCGCTTACTCTCGCCCACTTTGTCAGGGCTCCCGCAGCGGTGACCCACTCTATCACCGAAAGGTAAACCGGCACGTTAGCATCTTCAATTCTCCGAGCGATCTTTTGGGTAAACGGTCCGCCCATAGCGCCCACGAGGATCGGCTTTTTCCTCTGCTTCTGGAAGTTCGCGAGCACGTCGACTATTGTTTCCTCGAGCGGGTCGTCCTGGAATACGAACCACGGCATGACGATGTCTACGTTTGGATCGTCAAGGAAGGTCTGTATTGCGAACCTGTAGTCAGCCGCGTTGGCAGAGCCGGTGATGTCGCATGGGTTTCCGATCACGTAGGTCGGAGGGTAGTGCTCCTTCAGCGCCCTCTTGGAGTCCTCGCTGAGCTCCGCCACCTGAAGCCCCAGTCTCTCAAAGTTGTCAATCGCGGCGATAATGGGACCCGCTCCGTTTGTCACCATCGCAACCCTCCCTCCGCTTGGCACGGGTTGCCATGCCAGAGCCTTGAGTGAAGCGGTCAGCTCTTCATAGCTGTCGACCGAAATAATACCGGCCTGATCAAGGGCTCCCTTCACAACCGCGTGAGCGCCTCCAAGCGATCCGGTATGCGACGCTGCCTGCTTTGCCCCCCTAGCAGATCTTCCGTTCTTGAAAACCACAATCGGCTTGAGGCGGTCCTGCAGGACCTTCTTTGCGGTATTCATGAACTTGCGGCCGTCGCCGAGGCCCTCAACGTACAGACCAATGACATCGGTCTGCGGGTCCTCGGAGAGGTACCATATCATGTCAGCTTCGTCAACGTCAGATCTGTTTCCGTAGGAGATCATCTTGCTCATTCCAAACGAATCGGATGTCTCCATGAATGCAATGCCGATGGTGCCGCTCTGGCAAAGGAACGCCACGCTGCCGTTCTTTGGTCGTATCATTCTAGCATGCCCCTGAAAAGCGCAGTCCAGCCGGTTCTGCCCGTTAAACATGCCTATGCAGTTTGGCCCGATGATCCTAATGCGGAGCTGCTTCGAGAGCTCTTTAACCTGTGCTTCTATCGAGGCGCGCTCGCCACCGAGTTCCTTGCCTCCTCCGGAAATCACCACAAAGTTGTGTATGCCCTTCTTCGAAGCCGACTTTAGAAGATCAGGAACAAACCTCAGGTCAACAGTAACGACTACAATGTCGACCTTGTCCGGGATCTCCTCCAAGCTCTTGTACGCCTTTATGCCCATTATTTCCGGGTATCCCTTTGCGTTCACAGGAAACACCTTGCCCTTGTATTCGTGTTTCACCAAACTTTCAAGAACAGAGTTGCCCACTTTGCCTGGCTCAGGCGACGCGCCCACAAGCGCGACTGACTCTGCGTTGAAGAACAGATCCATGTACTCAGAGTCTGGCTGCGCCTTCGAAATGACCTCTAGGTCAGGCTTGTCGCGGAGCAGTATCTTTGCATCCACCACGACATAGTCATTTTCATAACAGATAACCGGGTTAAAGTCGATGCTGTCATAATACGGAGCCATGTCCGTTCCGAACTTGCCGATATTGACCAGAGCCTCGGCGAGCATGTCAATGTTTACGGGAGGCATTCCTCTAAAGCCCTTGAGAATCTGCTTCCCCTTCAGATCGTCAATCATGCTCTTGGCGTCAGATTTTGTTATGGGCAAAACCCTGAACGAGACGTCTTTGAATACCTCGGTGTAAATGCCGCCGATGCCGGCCATAATCACTGGGCCAAACTGCGGATCATTCTGAAGGCCAACTATCAGCTCGATGCCTCCGGGAGCGGCCATTTTTTCCAGCAACACTCCTTTGACGCTATACTGACTTGACAGCCTGCCAAGCATGTCACTTACCGCTTCCTCTGCCTGGACTTCGGTGGTGAGGCCCACCTTAACGCCCTTTACGTCTGTCTTGTGCAATATCTGCGGGGAGACGATCTTTGCGACGAGCGGAAAACCCACTTCGCGGGCCTTCTTTTCTGCTTCCTCGGCGCTTCTTGCCAGTGCATATCTGGGCACTTTTACTCCATATTCGGTCAGAACCTGTTTAGCGAGCTCCTCAGTGATCACCTTTTCTCTGCTAGAGAAAACATCGTTAAAGATCTTCTCAACCTGTTGGGTTGCCATCTCTGTTCCAGATAAAAAAATCCGAACAGCTTCTTTTATAGTTTGGGATTAGGAATGACATCGTGACCAGCTCTTATTGAAAATACTGGAAAAGAAATTGACATTGTCATGATATTCTCTGGAGAGTCCTCGAAAAGTTGCGATATACCTGCGAACATTTCAATGACAAGTCCTCTATGTCTC
>CAZNOV010000024.1:4752-14226 GCA_964574725.1 uncultured Nitrososphaera sp.
TCCTTGGGGAGGATGTCGTCCTGTCGAATATTCTCTCTATTCATTTCTGCTGCGTACTCTTCCATCCAGCGCTCGATCATTATCCTGTTGACTTCTAGGTGGAACTGGATTCCTATTGCCGTCCCTATTCTGAACGCCTGTGGATAGAGATCCGATTTCGCGAGAACGGTAGCATCCGCTGGCAGATCATAGGTATCTCCATGCCACTGGAAAACCCTCAGATCTTTGCTTGTGTCAATTCCTCCAAATATGTCACCCCACCCTGCTGAAGTGATGGAGACGTTGTGCCATCCTATCTCCTTCTTTTTGCCCCTGTATACCCGACCGCCCGCTGCCTGGGCAATCAGCTGCGAGCCCAGGCATACACCGAGGACTGGAACGCTATCCTTCATTGCAACTCTGATAAGCCGCTGTTCTTTCTGCAGGTACGGATGTTTATCATAGACAGACATGGGGCCTCCCAAAACGACAATGCCCGCGTACTGCTTCGCCGAATCGGGAACGGACTCGCTTGGAGCAAGTACCGTTTCTATGTCAAGCCCGTCCGAACTGAACAACTTTTCCAGTGTTCCCAAGGTTTCGCATTCGATATTCTGCACACACAGAATCTTCAATGACAGCTAGCAAACCATCTGCATTGTATTTATCTTCCGAAAAATAATGCACAAATGTTAAATGCCTCAATACTCCTAGGTACATCGCGGCCGATGGGTTATCAGTCACCTGTTGACGACCGGGCAGTCGAGAGGCTGCGAACCTTTGTCAAAATGCTCAACGAAGAATCCGAAAACGGCTCCATCGTAGTCGTGGAAGGAAGACGCGACGCAGAGGCGCTGACCAAGGTAGGCTTTATGGGCAATCCTGCCGTGTTCCATCACTCAAAGGGCATTGCAGACTTTTTGGACAGCCACGACAGCGATAGGAAAAAATTCATCCTACTGCTGGACATGGACAGGACCGGCAAGTACCTCACAAGCAAGTTGATGTCGCAGCTGCAGTCTCGCCGGCACAGAGTGACCCTTTCCTACAAGAGCGCCTTGGCAAAGATCACCAACGGTAAAGTGAGACACGTGGAGGATCTCGGAATGTTCGCACCATATCTCTCAGGCGTGACGGGAGCACGGAAGGATCTGTATTTCTACACCTGAGCTCTCAACATTCACAAAGCACTTATATTCAAGCAACGAAAATTCTGTGATAGAGTAACAGAACTACGAGGTTATGGAACAATTGCCTAGCACAGGTATCGTGAAGTATCACGTGAAGTTAAAATTTGAAGTTGATGGTTTGGTTGAGAAGGCCGATATTATCGGTGCAATTTTTGGACAGACCGAGGGCCTTCTTGGACCAGAGATGAACCTCAACGAACTGCAAAAAGTATCAAAGGTTGGAAGAATCGAGGTGAACGTTGAAACGAGAGGAAGTGTGGCGAAAGGAGACGCCCTGATCCCGATGAGCACGGACATTTCCACGGCTGCGCTTATCGCGGCCGCTATAGAGAGCATAGACAAGGTCGGACCATTTCAGGCAAAATTCAACCTGATGGGCATCGACGACATCAGAGCCATAAAAAAGAAAGTCATAGTTGATCGCGCCAAAAGGATAGTGCAGGACTGGGCGACCAGAACTATCAGTGAAGGCGAGGAGATGCTCAAGGATGTCTACGACGCAAGCAAGCCAGGCAAGCTCACAAGTTTCGGCAAAGCGCAGCTCGCATGCGGCACGGGCGTGTTTGATTCTGACTGGATAATACTGGTAGAAGGAAGGGCTGATGTGATCAACCTTCTTCGAGCCGGCATTGACAACTCGATTGCAATCGAAGGCGCCAGAATAGACGAGACGGTTACAAAGCTCACCGATGGGAAGAAGGTAGTAGCATTTCTGGACGGCGACAGGGCAGGCGACCTGATCCTGAAGGAGCTGCAGGGCGTTGTAAAGATCGACAAGGTTCTGAGGGCTCCGCCTGGGAGGGAGGTGGAAGAGTGCACGCCGTTGGAAATATCTGAAATTCTAAAGCATGCGGCATCGGTTGTGGGCGAAATGGCTCCGGTGCAGCAACCTCCGCAGGTCGACCGGAGGCATCAGCGGAGAGTCGAGAGAGACCCCCGAGATGAAATGCCGACACAGCAGCCGGTAAGGCAGCCTTCTGAAGCAGCTGCGCAGGACCGCCCTGAAATCCTCACGGCTATCAGGGACGTATTTCCTCAGATAAACGAGACTCTGGAGGCTGTAGTACTGGACGGCTCAATGAACCAGCTCCTAAAAGTGCCGGTTTCAGAGGTCATCAAGCGGCTCGACAGTGCCGAAGGTGCCAAGCTGCTTGTGCTGGACGGCATAGTCACGCAGAGGCTGGTCGACGCGGCTGACAAGGTAGGGATTGAATACATAATAGGGCACAGGACGGCTGAGCTGAAAAAGCCGGCGGATGTCAGGGTAAGAACTTTTGGTGACATCGGCATAAACAACTAGAGGACAATGCCGCCCGCAGAGATCAAGCTGCAGCACATTCTGACAATAGTGGAGCTCCTGTCAAAGGGAGCGCGCAACAACTTTGTCGAAGTTACGACGACAGAACTGGGAAAAAGCATTGGCAGGTCGCAGCAGGCTGCGTCAAAGCACCTTCTTGAGCTCGAGAATTCCGGCTACATAGAACGTGTGAAGCGCGGCCAAAAATTCGGAGTGCGAGTGACCGACAAGGGCCACGGTGAAATTCAGAGCCTGTTCTCGTCGCTTCGAGCGGCCCTCGAATCGCTACCCAGTGCTATAGATTTCGAGGGAAGCGTCGCCTCGGGCATGGGCGAAGGAGCGTACTATATGTCACTTGAGGGCTACAGGCATCAGTTCAGAGAAAAGCTCGGCTACGAGCCGTACCCCGGTACGCTGAATATCCGGCTTGCTGAACAGATCTACATGAATGCCCGGCGCGAGCTCGGCACGCATCAGCCAGCTGCATTCATAGAAGGATTTAGCGACGGCACCCGGACGTATGGGTGGGTGAAGTGTTACCGGGCAAGAATAAACGATGGCAGCGCCATAGGCGATGCCGCCGTCCTGGTTCTTGAAAGAACTCATTACGACGACAGCATGCTCGAAGTCATTGCTCCTGTCCCCATCAAGCAAAAGGCGGGGCTTCGAAACGGTGACAGGATAAAGGTTCGAGTCCAGCTGCCGCCTGCCTAGATGCCGTAGAACGAGTCGCCAAGGTCCTCCTTCATTTTGGAACTCTTTGAACCCGGTATTGGCGTCGACAGCCTGACCACGCGTATGTTCAGGTTGCGCTTCTTGCAGTTTTCGGATACGTCTTTTTCGCTGTGCGCCTGATCGTACCCCAGTGCTATTACGTCGGGTTTGACATATTCCACGGTATCGTAGAGTGTGCCCTCGCGACCGATAATCACAATGTCGACAAAGCTGAGCGAAGAAACTAATTCCTTTCTGAGGGCTTCGTCGTGGTAAATTGTCCTGCCTTTCTTTATCTTCTGTGCAGTAGAACTTCTTGCCACGACTACCACGAGTACATCTCCCTGCTCCTTGGCTGCCTTTAGAGTGTGAATATGGCCAGGATGGATTAGATCAAAGACTCCTCCGACGAGCACGACCCGGATCGCATCGCGTCCCAAGTACGTGAGTTTTGCAGGTGCGTCCTTTTCCACAAAGCCGATCTTTGCCAGCTGGCTTATTCGCGAGTCGAAAAATTCCTGGCTTATTGGAAGCCTCGCGTTCATCCTTTCGTAGGCAGAGACGGAAGGCTCAAGGGAATTTGTGTAAAGTGAAGCGAGAACGGCCTTGTCGAGGGGATCCATCAATTCATCAACTATGATGCATCAGCGAATGCGATCTCATAATGCTATAAATGCTACGTCTTGGTACCCAGCTATCTTGCTTTCGCCGGCTGAAATCAGGAGGGAGCTCGAGCAAAACTGGATTCATTTTGTGAAATCGAACTCTGCCAAGTTCTCGATAGATAGAATCGACGGCGCAAGCCCTCCCAGCGTTTTCGTGGGCAGGTACGGCTATCCTAAGGTCAGGGCAGGACCAATGATCCCCCCGCTGCATGGGGACACCACAATAATGGACATGAGCGAACTGTGGATAGGAAAGAGCCTAGAAGAAATTGTCAACTATAGGCTGTCACTCGTTAGAGGAATCAACAGCATGAATGTCCACGATATTTCCGGAAGGTACGTGGAAAGCTTGCAGGAACTGGCGATGTCTAATCGAGCCGTAGAAAGCGAAGCAACCTTTGAAAAGCAGCCGCTCTCCGATGCCAACCTTGAAAATGAGATCCGGCTGAGCGCTGGAGCGGCTCCTTTCGGACCGGCCGCGCCTGTAAAGACATTTAGGACTTTTTCACCTTCAGCGGACGCAAGGATCGAAGCGGCCTACTACGATCGCGATTTACTGGCATCCGACGCAATCATTGAATTTTACCAGAAAAACGTAGAAACAAGCAGAATACAACGAGTTCTCAGCATCGGAATGCTCGGCCTGAAGAAGAATCGCAAGCTCGTGCCAACTAGGTGGAGCATTTCCGCCACCGACGACACCATTTCAAAGAAGCTAGTGAATGAAATCGAGGTAAACGAGTCAATCGATCTGTTTGAAGTAACGCGATTCTCACATCTTTCTAATCACTTTTCTGTCATACTCATACCCGATGACGTGTGGAGCTTTGAAATGATTGAAGCCTGGTTTACGGGCAGCGGACAAATCGCGACTGGGGCTGATTACGAAGATGCGAGAGGTCTTGATCACTATCCTACGATAGCAGGGGCATATTTCGCGGCAAAGCTCGCCGTTGCAGAACACCTCTCTGCACACCGACGAAAAGCTGCTGCCATGGTTCTTCGCGAAATTCACCCGGAATATGTCATACCCGTTGGAGTGTGGCAGATCAGAGAAGGAGTGCGAGAAGCCCTGAAAAAACCCGCGGAAAAATTCGAAGACTTTATCAGAGCACTGTCATTCGCGTGTGCAGGCATGTCGATTTCAAAGCAAGAAATCCTCAAGGCGAGTCGCCTCTGGCGCACCTTGCAGAGCCAGACGCGGATTACAGATTTTGCGTAACTCCAAAAGGATCATATAGCGCTCTGGCACGATTGCTTTTGGAATGAGTGAGGCGCTGCCTGATGGCATCAAGTACTCCGTCGCAATCAAGCAGGTTGAAAAACCGGTCAAGCTTACTGACGAAGCAAAGTCCGAGCTGCAGTCCACCGGCATGATGGACGAAAAGGGCAAACTGAAGATCAAAGGCGTCAGCCCAAAGATGCTAAAGCGCATGAAACTTGAAGCCGTTGATTGCCCTGTCCTTAACAGGGAGATCGGGTTTCTCCAGTGCTATGTCTGCAAGAACTTTTTCAGCAGACCTACGGGCAAGGTATTCTGCAAAGGTGAGCCGTTCTAGCACGTCACCGTGTTGAGCAGGAAACAGCTGTTTCCAAAGCTCTCTTCGTACGATAAACTTCATAAATGCTGCGCGATTTGCAATTGCTAACAAGTTTGTCCTCGCAACCAAAACAGGAAGCCCCCGGCATCACTGTCAAGAAAGCGGAGGACTTTAGCGAGTGGTACACTCAGGTTGTCCTCAAGGCGGGGCTGGCGGACTATGCTCCGGTAAAGGGGTTCATCGTCCTGCGCCCCTATGGCTATGCGATCTGGGAGTCCATACGCGAAACCCTTGACAGACGGTTCAAGGAGACCGGCCATCAGAACGGCTTTCTACCCGTCCTGATTCCTGAGAGCCTGCTTTCGAAAGAAGCGGATCATTTTGCGGGGTTTACTCCCGAAGTATTCTGGGTCACGAAGGCAGGCGACAATGAGCTCGGTGAAAGACTTGCGCTCCGACCAACCTCCGAGACGCTGGCGTACTCTGTCTTTGCCAAATGGATAACCAGCTACAGGGATCTGCCGCTCAAGATCAATTTTTGGAACACGGCGCTCAGGGCCGAGATCAAGGCGACGAAGCCGTTCATACGAACTTCGGAGTTCTTGTGGCAGGAAGGTCATACAGTCCATGCTACCGAAGAAGAAGCGGAGCAGGAAGTCATGCTGATTCTCGACATCTACAAGAAAATGATTGAGGAATATATCGCGGTTCCCACTATCGCCGGTGTCAAGAGCGACCGGGAAAAGTTTGTGGGCGCCAAGTACACCACAACTCTGGAGGCCATGATGGCGGACGGAAAAGCGCTCCAGATGGGGACATCGCACCATCTCGGCCAGAATTTTGCGAAGCCTTTTGAGATCAAGTACCTAGGAAAAGATACCCGCGAGCATTTCGCCTGGCAGACATCGTGGGGGGTATCATGGAGGCTGATAGGCGCGCTAATTATGGCTCATGGCGACGACAAGGGGCTGGTTCTGCCTCCCAAGATTGCCCCCATTCAGGTGATAATAGTCCCCATCTTCAAAGACATAGACGCCAAGCTGGTCAAGGATCATGCCGGCGAAATCGAAAAGGAACTAAAGGGCGCTGCCATCAGCGCGCACATGGATGGTCGTGACGAATATACTTCTGGCTGGAAGTTCAATGAATGGGAAATGAAGGGAGTCCCGCTGCGAATTAACATAGGCTCACGAGATATTGAAAAGGAACAGGTCGAACTTGTAAGGCGTGACAGCAGGGAAAAAACCCAGGTTGCCCGCAAGGAACTTGTTGACAAGACTAGACTGATCCTCGAGTCGATTCAGAAGAACATGCTTGACAGAGCCACACAATTGCTGCATGAAAGCATTTCACGACCTTCAAGCTTCAACGAGTTCATATCAATAATCGGCGGCAAAGGAGGCTTTGCATGGGCCGGTTGGTGCGGTCGCTCAGAATGTGAAGACAAGGTAAAGGAAGAAACGGGCGCCGACATCAGGGTCATACCATTTGAGCAGAATGAAAAACCTGACAAGTGCATTTCCTGCGGCCAGCAATCCCAGAAGGTAGTAATGTTTGCTAGGGCATACTAGAGAGTCTGTAAACTAATTGGTCAGCATTGAAGAGCTCTTCTCATTCGATCCAAGCGTTGGGTACGCGGGCATTCTATTGCTCAGTTTCGTTTTCAGCGTCATTCCATTTATTCCGGTCCCCTACTTTCCCATCCTAATAGCTGCGGCACTTAGCAAGAATTTTGACCCACACCTAATCGCGCTTTCGAGCGCCGCGGCGGTAGTTTCTGCCAAAACCATTATCTTTTTTGCTAGTTACTACGGCCGGGCAGTCCTGAGCGAAGGAACCAAGAGGAGGATGCGGCCACTTCAAAGAGTTGTGAGCAGGTACGGCTGGCCCGGCGCATTCATCGCCGCCGCTACACCAATACCGGATGACATCGTATACATACCGCTTGGTCTAGCAAAGTACAGCCCTTGGAAGTTCGCAACCGCGACCTTTGCTGGCAAGCTGGTGATGAGCGAAGCAATAGTTTGGGGTTCAATACTTATCGGCAGGCCTTTCATTGAAAGTGTGCTGCCGGACACCACTGATACGACAGGGATAATCATTGGAGTCGTAGTAAGCATCGCGATCCTTGGAGTGACGGTTTACTACTCTCTGCGGGTAGATTGGGCTAGGATAATCGGAAAATGGTTCCCTTGGGCCTTGGAGGACGAGAACAATAATGGCGATGAAGGCGGCAAGAAGGACGGCAGCAAGCCCTAGCGCATCTGTCTGTCGGAGTCTATTCCTCGCTTTAGTTCGAGATCCACATAGTCGTCATTGATCCCGACGACGCAATCGGTCACGACCGTCTTGACGGTTTCGAATTTTAACCTGCCCTTCCTTATCTTGCCTTCATGCTGCATCTTATCCAGCCTGGCTGCCAGGGCATCCTTGTGCTCCTCGCAAACGACTGCAAGCATGTACTCTCCATCTTCTGCAACCACGGAGACCACGTAGGAGGGTGCAAGCTGGCATCCCAGTCCGTCCACTTTGATTGAGCACTGCTCAGGCAAACGCACACACTACGAGCGCCAACGATGCAATATAAAACATGTTCTTGAGAGCATCAAAACACGGTTGTGCTTGCTGGACTACCTATGACGGCACGAAGCCCGTAACTTCTTCTCTCTCATCTCGACTAGCCCACATGCTCTCGTACGCTCAAAGCCGAGGTGTCGATGTCAGTCAATGGTGTCGGGTCAGAAAATCCATCTAATATCATCATCTCGACCATGTAGGAGCCTGTTAGATGAGGAGTCCATATCAGGCTTAACTTCGCCGCGCCTGCGTCTTCCACTGTTCCCAACGTATACAGGATAGCTACTGCAACGTTATCGGTTGACAGTATCTGTACCACGAAAACATAGGGCTGATCGACATTTTGGTAATTCCTAATGGTAGCATGAACATCTACGGCTTGTCCTAACTTCACTTCTCTTATTGCGTTGCCTTCAGAATCTTGAAGATAGAAGCTTCTTACTTGGATCCTGCTTAGGGCGTCCTTGACAAAACTGGTTTCATCGTATACTTTTCTATCCGAGTCGCGCCTGCCTACATTTTCCTTGCTTCTGTCATCTCTCTCGCTCAGATCCGGGTTAGCATCATCCTCTTCAGCCACTGGGCTGACCGTTATTGCAACCATCGCTCTAGTGCTATTCACAGAATTGTCTGTTACTATGAACTCAAAGGAATCCTGTCCATTGAAGTTAACCTCAGGCACGTATGTCCCAGTGCCGGTCGATGGATCGAATCCTGCAAGTGTACCGTGAAGCGGAGGCGCAAGGACAATGAACATCAGAATATCACCGTCTACATCACTGCCCTCCAGTGCGACTGTAATCTGATTGTCCTCGTCCACAGTCGTACTTGAGTTATACGCCACCGGCGCGTCGTTTACGGGAGTAACAGTAATGCTTACAGTGGCAGGCTCTGTTCCGCCATTGCCGTCAGAAACAACATAGGCGAAGATATCGGTTCCGTTAAAATCGGCGTCTGGTGAGTACGTTATGGTGTTATCAGGGTTGATAACTGTGGTACCGTTTTGGGGCACGCTGACGGAGGAAACTGACAATGTGTCATTCTCTATATCGGTATCGTTAGCAAGAACGGTTACGCTTAGCGATCCGTCTTCCGCTACAGAATCAGTGTCATTGTTGGCTGATGGTGCGTCGTTCACGCCGGTAATTGTCAGTGTTACACTAGCCGTGTCCGAGCCGCCAAAGCCATCCTGAACAGAATAGCTGAACGCATCGGTTCCAAAGAAGTCCGCAAGGGGGGTGTATGTTATGGTCGTGTTTCCTGCATCAATCACAGCAGTGCCATTGGAGGGAGCAGTAGGTAGGGAGCCAATGACTAGCGAGTCATTGTCAGAGTCAGAGTCGTTTGTAAGAACTAAAATAACTACTCCACTGTCTTCCAGTGTACTTCCTGAATCATTAGTAGCAACCGGAGAGTTGTTTACAGTCGTTACACTGAAGGTATCGATCTCGGGGCTACCAGGCAGGGGGTTTCCACTAGATGCATCAGTCGCTGATGCCGTAACAGTGAAA